>NZ_JBFAPH010000150.1:0-15630 GCF_040675635.1 Streptomyces sp. NPDC049577 | reverse complement strand
GGAGTGGTCCACGGCGTCGCCCTCGAAGCCCAGCGCGGCCCGGTGGATCGCGTTGCGGCCCGGGCCGCAGCCCAGGTCCAGGGCGCGGCCCGGGGCGAGGAGCCCGCGGTCGAGGTAGGAGACGAGGCTCTCGTCCGGCTTCGCGACGAAGAACGGCACCGGCTTCGCGCGGTCCCGGTAGAAGCCGTCCCACCAGGATGCGGCGCCCTCCGTCCAGCGGTCCGCCTCCTGGGGGAAGAGCTCGTCGAGGAGTCTGAGTACGTCGTCGACCGTGCGGATGTCGCGGTCCATGCGGGCCCCCTTCGCTTCCTGCGATCTTAGGCAGGGTGGGGGCGAAAGCCCTGGCCGGTAGGGGCTGTTCGAGTCTCTTGGCGCGCATGTGGGCGGCTGTGACAGGAGGCGGAAGGGCACCACTCGCGAGGGCGGGCGAAGCGCTGCCCGCGCCCCCGCCGAAGGCCCTGACGGGGCCGCGGGTGGCCGAACCGGCCGGGGTATTTCGGCGGGGAGTTTCGACGGCGGGAGCCGGCGGGTGCCGGCGCTGTCAGAACGCTCCCAGGCCCGCGGAGACCCAGTGCTCCGGCCGCATCCGGATGACGACGTGCTCACCGAGCCGGGTCCGGTCGTACTCCACGAAGCCGGCGACCTTGTCCTGCGGCAGGTACCGCGCCGCCATCTCCCGGGACCGCTCCGGGCTGTCCGGATCCGTCCCGGTCACCGGGCCCTCCACCGACACGTAGCGCACCGTGGGTTCGGTCCGCTGGACCATCAGGCTGAAGCGCCCCGCGGCCAGGATCGCCCGCGCCTTCCGGGACTCCGGCCCGGTACGCACCCACAGCTCGCCGCCCGGCGTGTAGTGGTACCAGATGGGCACGGTCAGCGGTGCACGGTCCGGCTGTTCGACGACCGACAGCGCGCCGATATGAGGTTCGGCCAGGAACTGCTCTCGTTCTCGCGTGGACAGTGTCATGCGACCGACCCTAACGGCGTCCGGAGTGCGCCGCACCGACCGTACGGATCGAGCCATTCGCCGGATGTCCCGCGCGTCGCGGTATCGAACAGTTCTATGCTGCGCCGTCATTGACCGGGGGGAACGGGGGAGTGACGGTGCGGAACGCCATCGAGGAGAACGTCCGGGCGTGCCCGGAGTGCGGGGCGGAAGTGCGGACGGATCGCCGGTTCACCGCGTGGTGCGCGGCCTGCGACTGGAACGTGGATCCCGGAGGACCGGAGAAGGAGGCGGGGCGGCCGGAGGAGTTACGGCAGGCGTCGGCCCGGCGGCACGGGGAGCGCCTGTCGGCGGAGGTCGCGGCCGGCGGGACGCCGACGTCGGGCTGGGACCGGGCCGGGGTCCTGGCGTACGTCATGGCGCTGGCCGTCCACGGGGTCACGGTGGCGCTGGCAGTCGGAGGGATCCTGCTGGTGGTCCTCGGATGGGGGACCCTGCTGCCGGCCCTGGGTGCCATCTCCCTGGTGCTGGGCTGCGCCCTGCGACCCCGCTTCGGCCGGCTGCCGGACGGGCCGGTGCTGTACCGGGCGGACGCGCCGCAGCTGTTCGCCCTGATCGACGAGGTCGCCGTCGTCGCCGGCACCACAGGCGTGCATGCCGTCGCCGTGACGCCCGATGTCAACGCGAGTGTCACGACCTATGGTTGGCGACAGCGCCGGCTGCTGACCATCGGGCTCGGACTGTGGGAGTACGCGACCCCGCAGCAGCGCATCGCCCTGCTGGGGCACGAACTCGGCCACTATGCCAACGGGAACGTCCGGTACGGACTGGTCGTCGGAAGCGCCGTGCGGTCGCTGACCGAATGGCTCTACATGGTGCAGCCGGAGTCGAAGTCGCCGGTCTTCTACGGGGGGCGCCTTGTCGGCTACTTCCGGGCCCAGCGCGTCCCGAGTGTGGTGCTCAACGTCTTCTACCTGCCGGCACGCAGCGCCGTTCAAGGCCTGCTCACCTTGCTCGACCGGCTCTCCTCGCGCGCCGCGCAACGCGGTGAGTACCTGGCCGACGCCATCGCCGCCCGGGCCGGCTCGACCGAGGCCGCCGTGGGCCTCATCGACTGCCTCCTCGTCACCGGCTCGGCCGAGACGCTGCTGCTCCGCGAGGCCAATGCCGCCAGGACCGTGCGGCGCGGCGGCAGGGCGGCAAAGCCCGGCGTGGATCCGCGCGGCCTCTGGGAGCGGCTGGCCGCGCACATGGCCTCCATCCCGGAGCACGAGTACGAGCGTCAGCGCCGCGCCGGGGCCCTGCGCGGGCACAGTGTCGACGCGACCCACCCGCCCACCCATCTGCGCCGCGCCTGCCTGCTGGCCAGACCCGCCGCGCCCGCCGCCGTGACCGTGGACGACGCGCGACAGACCGCCATAGCGGTCGAACTCGCTCCCGCGCAAGAACAGTTGGCGCGCCAGATTCTCGCCCGCTCTTGACCCCGGGCGTGGTCCGGCTGTGAGACTCGTGTCATGTACAACTACTCGGAGCACCACCACGCCATCACGACCCTGGCCGGTCGTTTCTTCCGCTCCCTGGACGAGCGCCGCATCGACGACGAGTGGGCGCGGCGCTTTCTCACCGAGAAGGTTCGTTTCGTCACCCCCATCGGCGCGACCGAGGGCGCGGCGGACGCCGCCCGGCTCTTCGCCGACGCGCTCGCGCGGTTCGACCGGACCCAGCACGTGGCGGCGGACGTCCTGGTCGACGTCGAGCCGGACGGCGAGCGCGCCACCGCGTCGTGGAACGCGCTGATGATGCACGTGAAGCCCGACTCCACGCTCTTCACCGTCGGCGGCCGCTACGAGACGGAGCTGGTGCGCACCCCGCAGGGCTGGCGCTTCGACCAGGTGTCCGCCGAGCAGATCTGGACCACGGGCGAGCCACCGGCCTGATCCTTTGCCCAACGGTCGACCCACCGGCTCCCCGCCGCGCCTGACGTCCACGGCATGACTCCGACGAACCTGGCGGCGACCGCCGCCGCACTTCCGCACGCCGTGCGCGCCGGCAGCCACGGCACGCTCGTCATCGTCGAGCGAGGCGACGGCTGGCGGTACTTCTCGCTCCCAGCCGTACTCGTCCCACACCAGGGCGTCCTTCCGCCCCACCCACCGGAGTGGGAAACTGCCCCCTATGGGAGCGTTGAGGCGTTTACGTGTCCCGAGCCGGCGTACCCGGTACGCGGTGGCCGTCGCCCTGGTCGCGGGCGCGGCCGTGCCGGCCCTCGCCGGCTGTGACCCCGTCGGCGGGCTCGACACGGTGGCCGTGGCCGTCACCACCCAGAAGCAGGCCGCCGCCGTGCTCCAGCGCGACGGGGTGCGCGTGGCCTGGCTGAGCTGTCAGGGCAGAGCCGAGCGCGGCGGCCCCGACGAGCACGGCTCGCCCCGGCCCGTCACCGCCGTCGGCGTGGACTGCGAAGGCCGCACCGAGGACGGCCGGAAGATCATCGTCTTCGGCACGGTGACGGGCATCAGCGGCGATGCCTGCGTCCGGGGCCGGCTGACCGCCAAGGTCGACGGCAGGACGGTGTTCACCGCGTCCGTGCTCGGCGACTGCTCCCGGGCGAGCACCGGCACGCCCACCGGCGACGGCTGGAGCCCGCCGCCCACGACGACGGAGAAGCCCGGCCCGTCGCACCACCCGCACCCCTCACCGAGCTGTTCGAGCACCTTCCGGGGCAAGTGACCCGCGCTCGGACGTGCGGCCCGGCCGGTCGATCACCTTTCGACGGCCCGGTAACATCCGGACCGTACGAGCCGACGACCCGGGAGGAGATCACCGGTGGCGGGAGAACCGCAGGCCGACTGCCTGTTCTGCAAGATCGTCTCGGGGGAGGTGCCGGCGACCGTCGTACGGGAGACCGAGACGACCGTCGCGTTCCAGGACATCAACCCCCAGGCGCCCGTACACGTCCTGGTGATCCCCAAGGTGCACTACCCCGACGCCGGGTCGCTGGCCGCCGCCGAGCCGGGGATCGCCGCCGACGTGCTGCGTGAGGCGGCCGAGGTCGCCCGCCAGGAGAACGGCGACAAGGGCTTCCGCATCGTCTTCAACACCGGCGCCGGCGCGGGCCAGACCGTCTTCCACGCGCACGCCCACGTACTGGGCGGCCGCGGCTTCAACTGGCCCCCCGGATAGGCGCGTGTCCGTACGCGAACTCGTCGTCCTCGGCACCGCCAGCCAGGTGCCCACCCGGCACCGCAACCACAACGGCTACGTCCTGCGCTGGGACGGCGACGGCATCCTCTTCGACCCCGGCGAGGGCACGCAGCGTCAGATGCTGCGCGCCGGGGTGGCCGCGCACGACCTGAACCGGATCTGCGTCACCCACTTCCACGGTGACCACTCCCTCGGGCTGGCCGGCGTCATCCAGCGCGTCAACCTCGACCGGGTGCCGCACCCGGTCACCGCGCACTTCCCCGCCAGCGGCCGGCGCTTCTTCGAACGACTGCGCTATGCCACGGCGTACCGGGAGACCGTCCAGCTGGTCGAGGCCCCGGTCGCCGGGCCCGGCGGGACGCTCGTCGACACGGGGGCGTACGCCCTCGAGGCGCACCGCCTCTCGCACCCCGTCGACTCCTACGGCTACCGGCTCACCGAGCCCGACGGGCGGCGCATACTGCCCGAGCGCCTGGCCGCGCACGGCATCACGGGCCCGGACGTGGGCCGTCTCCAGCGCGAGGGCTCGCTGGGCGGGGTCCGGCTCGACGAGGTCAGCGAGGTCCGGCGCGGGCAGCGGTTCGCGTTCGTGATGGACACGCGGCTGTGCGAGGGGGTGTACGCGCTGGCGGAGGGGTGCGACATGCTCGTCATCGAGTCGACGTTCCTCGACGAGGACGAGGCGCTCGCCGTCGAGCACGGCCATCTGACGGCGGGCCAGGCGGCGCGCGTCGCCGCGGAGAGCGGGGTGCGGCACCTGGTGCTCACGCACTTCTCGCAGCGTTACGAGGACCCCTCCGAGTTCGAACGGCAGGCGCGGGCGGCCGGGTTCGAGGGCGAGCTGACGGTCGCCAAGGACCTGATGCGGGTGCCGATACCCAAGCGGCGCTGAGGGCGCCGGCGGGCGCACGAGGGGGGCGGGGGCCGGGCCCCCGCCCCCGGCGCCGTCCTACGGCAGGAAGTACATCGGGTTCGGCAGCTTGTAGGTCTTGTCCGCGTGGCCGCCGGACAGGTCGCTGTACTGGTCGCCGAAGTTGGCGACGATGTGGTAGCCCTGCGACTCGATGTGGGCCCGCGTGCCCGACTTGTACTCGACGGTCGTGCACTTCGCGCCGCACGGCAGGTACGCCGGCGGGGTCGTCTTGTTCTTCAGGAAGAAGTGCGCCGTGTCGGCGGCCGGCTTGTAGCCCGCGTTCTTGAGGTTGCGCACGCTCCAGTCGCGCTGGTGCTCGTCGCGGCCGGTGACGAAGAAGACCGTGATGCCCTTGGACTGGGCCCAGTTGACCAGCTGCGGCATGCCGAAGACCGGGGCCATGTCGGTGGACTTCAGGTACGCGTCCTGCGACTCGGGCGTGAAGTGGAAGCCCTGCTGGAGCTCGTAGTTGTAGGTCAGCAGGGTGGTGTCGTCCACGTCCAGGACGATGGCGGGCTTGTCCTTGCCACCCTTGCCCTTGGCGCGGTTGGCGACCACGTGCTCGAGGTGGGCCTTGGCCTTCTTCTCGATGCCCGCGACCTGCTTGGCGTAGTTGCTGTCGGCCGAGGCGTAGTGCTGGCCGTTCTTGTCGACGGTGTCGCCGTAGTAGGCCTTGATCTGGTCGGTGACCTTGGTGAGGTTCGGGATCTCCTTGTCCGTGCGCGGGGCCGCGTGGTCGGCGGAGGCCGACCCCGCCGCGAAGAGGCCGGCGCCCGCCGCGACGGCGGCGACGGTGGCGCCGGCTATGCGGGCGCGCTTGGACGTCAGGGATCGTGCCACGTGAATACTCCTGGGTAACAAGGACGGATCAGCGTGAAGCTAGAGGCTTGATCTGGTCTGGTCAAGGGCCTGGCCGCCGCGTCTCTACGCGCGGAGAAGTGGTCCCGGGCGTACCGTGTGGGCAGGCGTGATCAGTGACACGAAGGGTGGGGCCAGTCATGGCGCAGGAAGTCCGCGGGGTCATCGCACCCGGCAAGAATCAGCCGGTCCGGGTGGAGACGGTCCTGGTGCCGGATCCGGGCCCGGGGGAGGCCGTGGTGAAGGTGCAGGCGTGCGGCGTGTGTCACACGGACCTGCACTACAAGCAGGGCGGCATCAACGACGACTTCCCGTTCCTTCTCGGCCACGAGGCCGCGGGCGTCGTCGAGGCGGTGGGCGACGGCGTGACGGAGGTGGCCCCGGGCGACTTCGTCATCCTCAACTGGCGCGCTGTCTGCGGCCAGTGCCGGGCCTGTCTGCGCGGGCGTCCGCAGTACTGCTTCGCCACGCACAACGCACGGCAGAAGATGACCCTGACGGACGGCACCGAGCTGACCCCGGCGCTGGGTATCGGTGCCTTCGCCGAGAAGACGCTGGTCGCGGCCGGTCAGTGCACGAAGGTCGACCCCGGCGTCTCCCCGGCCGTCGCCGGCCTGCTGGGCTGCGGCGTCATGGCGGGCATCGGCGCGGCCATCAACACCGGCGGGGTCGGCCGGGGCGACTCCGTCGCCGTCATCGGCTGCGGCGGCGTCGGTGACGCGGCGATCGTCGGCTCCCGGCTGGCCGGGGCGGCCCGCATCATCGCCGTCGACATCGACGACCGCAAGCTGGACATGGCCCTGCGCATGGGTGCCACCCACACGGTCAACTCCCGTACGAGCGACCCGGTCGAGGCCGTCCGCGAGCTGACGGGTGGCTTCGGCGCGGACGTCGTCATCGAGGCGGTCGGCCGTCCGGAGACGTACGAGCAGGCCTTCTACGCGCGGGACCTCGCCGGCACGGTCGTCCTGGTGGGTGTGCCGACGCCGGACATGAAGCTGGAACTCCCCCTGCTCGACGTCTTCGGCCGGGGCGGCGCCCTGAAGTCCTCCTGGTACGGCGACTGCCTGCCGTCCAGGGACTTCCCGATGCTCATCGACCTCCACCAGCAGGGGCGGCTGGACCTGGGGGCGTTTGTGACGGAAACGATCGAACTGGGCGACATCGAGAAGGCGTTCGAGCGCATGCACGGCGGAGACGTCCTGCGCTCGGTGGTCGTCTTCTGACCCCCCCGCCTCCGGCGCGGTTCCGGGCGGGGTGTGTGAGGGGCTCGCCCCCTCGACCCCTCCGCCGCGACGGTGCCCAGCCGCGACGGCGCGTCCCGGCGGTGCCCTCCGGCCTCCGGCCGGGTGGGGTGGGGTGTGTGAGGGGGCTTGCCCCCTCGACCTCCTCCTCCGCCGCGACGGCGCTCAGCCACGGCGGCGCGTCCCGGCGGTGCCCTCCGGCCTTGGGCCGGTCCGGCACCGCCGGGCAGGTTGTTCTCGCTTCCCGCCGTTGCGGCGGGCGAGGGAAACGGAGTGCTGTCCTGGCGCCTGGCCGGGGGCCGAGGGGGCTTGCCCCCTCGCCCCCCTTCTCCGCCGCAGCGGTGATCAGCCGCGACGGCGCAGTCCGGCGGTGCCCTCCGGCCTCCGGCCGGTTCGGCGCCGCCCGCGCTACTTCTCCCCGTCGCCCAGCGACAGCAACAGGTCCCGCAGCGCCGCCGCCAGCGCGTCCCGGCCCTCCGGGGGAAGCGCAGCCAGGAGGCGCGTCTCCGTCGCGAGGTGGTCCGGGAGGGCCCGGTCGATCAGGGCGCGACCCTCCTCCGTCAGTTCGACCCGCACGCTGCGGCCGTCCGTCTCGCTGGGCGTGCGGACGACCAGGCCGCGCGCCTCCAGCCGGTCCAGGCGCTGGGTGATGGCGCCGGACGTGACCATCGCCGAGCGCATCAGCTGGGCCGGCGTCAGCCCGTGCGCGGGCGCGCTGCGGCGCAGCGTGGCGAGCACGTCGAACGACGCGCTGTCGAGCCCGTGCTCCGCGAACGTGCGGCGCAGCTCGGCACTGATCAGCGAGGAGAGCCGCTTCAGGCGCCCGATCACCGCCATCGGCGAGACGTCCAGGTCGGGGCGGCGCTCGGCCCACTGTTCCAGCACTCGGTCGACGTGATCGGTCATGACGGCCAGCTTATCGCCGACCCCTGGTATTTGGCTTAGCGCTGAGATACATTGTCTTAGTGCTAAGCAATCGGTTCGCCCTCCTGCTCGTCACCGCACTGGCTCCCGCCGTCTGGGGGACCACCTACCTCGTCACCACCGAACTCCTGCCGCCGGGCCGCCCGCTGCTCGCCGCGGCGATACGGGCCCTGCCGGCCGGGCTCCTGCTCGTCGCCGTCACCCGCAGGCTGCCGAGCGGGGTGTGGTGGTGGCGCTCCCTGGTGCTCGGCACGCTCAACATCGGCGCCTTCTTCGCGCTGCTGTTCGTCGCCGCGTACCGGCTGCCCGGCGGGGTGGCCGCCACCGTGGGCTCCGTCCAGCCGCTCATCGCGGCCGGACTCTCCGCCGCCCTGCTCGGCACACGGCTCTCGGCGCGTACGGCGATCGCCGGCGTCGCGGGCGTGGCCGGCGTGAGCCTGCTCGTGCTGCGCGCCGGTGCCCGGCTGGACGGCCTCGGTGTCGCCGCCGCGGCCGGTGGCGCGGTCGTCATGGCCACCGGCGTCGTCCTCAGCAAGCGCTGGACGTCGCCCGCGCCGCTCCTGGCCACCACCGGCTGGCAGCTCGTCGCCGGCGGGCTGCTGCTGCTCCCGGCCGCGCTGTTCGTCGAAGGCCCGCCGCCCGCACACCTGACCAGCGGCAATCTGACCGGCTACGCCTACCTCGCCATCATCGGCGCGGCCGTCTCCTACGCCCTGTGGTTCCGCGGCATCCGTGCCCTGCCGGCCACGGACGTCACCTTCCTCGGCCTCCTCAGCCCCCTGGTCGCCACGGTGCTCGGCTGGCTCGTCCTCGGCCAGGACCTGACCCCCATGCAGGCGCTGGGCGGCGTTGTCGTCCTCGCGTCGCTGGTCATGGCCCAGACGGGCAGGAAGCCGACGCCCCCCGCCGCGCGGCCCCGGCCGCACGACCCCGTACTCACCACCACCACTACGACCAGCACCCGCTAGCAAGGAGCACCCAGCCCATGCGTATCACCGTCTTCGGAGCCGCCGGAAACGTCGGCAGCCGCGTCGTCACCGAGGCGCTCGCGCGCGGACACGAGGTCACCGCCGTCGTCCGCGACCCCGCCCGCTTCCGTGAGCTGCCCGCCGGTGCCCGGCCCCGCGTCGGGGACGCGACGGACGCCGACGGCGTGGCCGCGGCGGCGGCCGGACAGGACCTGCTGATCGGCGCCACCCGTCCCGCGCCCGGGAGCGAGGCGGCACTCGTCGCCGCCGCCGGTGCGCTGCTGGCCGGAGCCGCCCGCACAGGCGTCCGGCTGCTGGTCGTCGGCGGCGCCGGCAGCCTGACCGTGCCCGGCAGCGGCGGTACGGCCGTGGCCGACGATCCGCAGTATGTGCCCACCGCCTGGCGGGACATCGCGCTCGCCTGCGTCGCCCAGTGGGAGACGTGCCGCGCCGACACCGACGCGGACTGGGCCTATCTGTGCCCGCCCGCCCTCCTGGAGCCGGGCCGGCGGACGGGAACGTACCGGCTGGGCGGCGGCGAGCTGCTGCTCGACGCCGACGGCACCTCGGCGATCTCCATGGAGGACCTCGCGGTCGCGCTGCTCGACGAGGCCGAGCGGCCGCAGCACCGCCGCGAGCGGTTCACCGTCGCGTACTGACCCGCCTGATCCGCGTGGCCCGCCTGGCCCGCTCACACATGGGAGCCCGCCAGGATGCGCTCCGCCACGGCCGGGGAGTCCACCAGCGGGTGCAGCGCCAGCGCCCGCAGCGCCGCGTCCTCGCGGGCCGAGCCCGCCCGCAGCGTCGCCGCTTCGATCGTGGCCTGCTCGACCGCCTTGAGCTGGAGCATCAGCCCCAGCTGGTCCACCCGCAGGGGCGCGCACGGCAGCGGACGGGCGCCCTTGGCGCCGACCTCGCAGACCGTCTCGACGATCGCGTCCGGGTCCAGGGCCGGCACGGTCGTGCCGTTGGGGACGTTGAGGATGAGCCGGGTGCGCTCGTCGCGGGCGATGGCCCGCATCAGGGCCAGGGCCACCCGGTCGTATCCGCCGCCCTCCAGGTCGCAGGAGTCGCGCTGCCAACCGCCGCTGGCCGCGCGGCTCTCGGCCATGTACGTCTCCTCGCGCCGCAGCCGCGTCCGCTCCCACAGCTCGTACGCCGCCTCCGGCGAGGCCGCGGCCTGTTCGAAGAAACGGCTCTGCTGTTCGTCGAGGAACTCGCCCCGGGTCCGGCCGGCCCCCTGGACCGAACGCAGCGTCTCCCGCCGGAAGTAGTAGTAGTGCAGGTATTCGTTCGGGAGGGCGCCCAGCGCGCGCAGCCAGCGCGCGCCGAAGAGCTTGCCCTCCTCGAAGGAGGCCAGCGCCCGTTCGTTCCGCAGCAGCCCCGGCAGCAGTTCCTGCCCCTCCACCCGCAGGGACCGCAGCCAGCCCAGGTGGTTGAGACCCACGTAGTCGTACTCGGCGGCCGCCGCGTCCACGCCGGTCGCGCGCGCCGCGCGCCGCACCAGCCCGACGGGTGAATCGCAGATGCCGATGACCCGGTCACCCAGGAGGGAGGCCATCGCCTGCGTCACCATCCCCGCCGGATTGGTGAAGTTGATGACCCACGCGTCCGGCGCGACGGCCGCCACCCGCCCGGCGATCCGCAGCGCCTCGGGGACCGTCCGCAGCCCGTACAGCACCCCGCCCGCACCGACCGTCTCCTGCCCCAGCACGCCCTCGGCCAGCGCCGCCCGCTCGTCGCGCACCCGGCCGGCCGTACCGCCCACGCGGATCGCGGAGAAGACGAAGTCCGCGCCGCGCAGCGCCTCGTCCAGGTCCGTGGTGGTGCGCACCCGCGGCGCGTCCGGATCGCCGCCCGCCTGGGCGGCCAGGACCGACGCGATCACATCGAGTCTCGCCGAGTCCACGTCGTGCAGGACGAGCTCCTCGCAGCGGCCCGGCACCCGGCGCCGGGCATCCTCCAGCAACGCCCGGTGCACGAGGGGCACCCGGAATCCGCCACCGCCCAGAATCGTCAGCCTCATGTTCCGGAACGTACCTCAGCATCGGGCACACTGTGCGGATCCACGCGTCCGTGCACCCCGAGAGGAGCGGCGAGCGAGCATGACGGTCCCTTCGCCCCAGGCGGCACCGCAGACGGAGACCGGGAGTGAACGGTTCGAGGGCGCGGCCCCCGTCCTCGACCCCCTCGCCCAGGTCCGCACCGACACCGACCCGGCGACCGACGTCTATCTGACCGGAACCGTCTTCCTCGACATCATCTTCACCGGCCTCGACTCGGCCCCCGTGCGCGGCACCGAGTCCTGGGCGCGCGGCATGGGCTCCAGCCCCGGCGGCATCGCCAACATGGCCACCGCCCTGGCCCGGCTGGGCCTGCGCACCTCGCTGGCGGCGGCCTTCGGCGACGACATGTACGGCGAGTACTGCTGGGAGGCGCTCTCGCGCGGCGAGGGCATCGACCTGTCGCTCTCGCGCGTGGTGCCGGGCTGGCACTCGCCGGTCACCGTCTCCATGGCGTACGAGGGCGAGCGCACGATGGTCTCGCACGGCCACGAGGCCCCGCCGCCGGAAGAGCCCGCCCCCGAGTGCCCGCCGCCGGCCCGGGCGGCCGTCGCCCTCCTCGTCCCCGGCCGGCAGGAGGAGTGGATCACCCGGGCCGCCCGCCGGGGCACCCGTGTCTTCGCCGACGTCGGCTGGGACGAGACCGGGCGCTGGGACCCCTCCGACCTCGCCGACCTGGAGCATTGCGAGGCGTTCCTGCCGAACGCGGAGGAGGCCATGCGCTACACCCGCACCGACTGCCCCCGGGCCGCCGCGCGGGCCCTCGCGGACCGGGTGCCGCTGGCCGTGGTCACCATGGGCGAACGGGGCGCGTACGCGGTCGACGGGCGCACCGGCGAGAGCGCGGAGGTGCCCGCCATCGCCGTCGAGGCCCTCGACCCGACCGGCGCGGGCGACGTCTTCGTCGCGGGCTTCGTCACCGGCACCCTCGCGGGCTGGCCCCTCGCCGACCGCCTGGCCTTCGCCGGCCTGTCGGCGGCGCTCTCCGTCCAGGAATTCGGCGGCTCGCTGTCCGCGCCGGGGTGGGTGGAGATCGCCGCGTGGTGGCAGCACGTGCGCTCCTACGACGACCAGGACCGCTCGACGCTGCGGCGGTACGGCTTCCTGAACGACCTCCTGCCCGCGGCGGCCCGCCCGTGGCCCCTGCGGAGGGCGGTCCCGACACTGGGGTTCCGGCAGGGGTAGCCCGCCCGGTCCCGGGAGCGAAAAACCCCTCCAAGGAGCGGCAAGGGGCGGCGTACCCTTGATATCCCAAAGGTTGTGTCGGACACATGAACGCAAGAAAGAGGGGATGAGCAGGCCAGAGAGCCGGCCCATGACTCAGACACCCATCCAGCCGCAGGCACAGGCGCGCTTCACGGTCCCGGCCAAGCACCCCATGGTGACGGTCCTCGGCTCCGGTGACGCCCTCCTGCGTGTGATCGAGAAGGCCTTCCCGTCCACGGACATCCATGTGCGGGGCAATGAGATCAGCGCCACGGGGGAGCAGCGGGAGGTCGCCCTCGTCCAGCGTCTGTTCGACGAGATGATGCTGGTGCTCCGCACCGGCGCGCCGATGACGGAGGACGCGGTGGAACGGTCGATCGCCATGCTGCGCAACGAGGGCGGCGAGGCCGACGCGGGGGAGACGCCCGCCGGCGTCCTCACCCAGAACATCCTCTCCAACCGCGGTCGCACCATCCGCCCCAAGACGCTGAACCAGAAGCGCTACGTCGACGCGATCGACAAGCACACCGTCGTCTTCGGCATCGGCCCCGCCGGCACCGGCAAGACGTACCTGGCCATGGCCAAGGCGGTCCAGGCCCTGCAGTCCAAGCAGGTCAACCGGATCATTCTGACCCGGCCGGCGGTCGAGGCCGGCGAGCGCCTGGGCTTCCTGCCCGGCACGCTCTACGAGAAGATCGACCCCTATCTGCGCCCGCTCTACGACGCGCTGCACGACATGCTCGACCCCGACTCCATCCCGCGGCTGATGGCCGCCGGGACGATCGAGGTGGCGCCCCTGGCGTACATGCGCGGCCGGACGCTCAACGACGCGTTCATCATCCTGGACGAGGCGCAGAACACGAACCCCGAGCAGATGAAGATGTTCCTCACCCGGCTCGGCTTCGACTCCAAGATCGTCATCACGGGTGACATCACCCAGATCGACCTCCCCGGCGGCACCAAGAGCGGTCTGCGCCAGGTCCGGGAGATCCTCGACGGCGTCCCGGACGTCCACTTCTCGATGCTGACCAGCCAGGACGTGGTCCGGCACAAGCTGGTGGGCCGTATCGTCGACGCGTACGAGAAGTACGACGAGAAGTACGACAACCGCAACGGAAAGTAAGTTCGAAGACCCATGTCCATCGACGTCAACAACGAATCCGGCACGGAGGTCGACGAGCAGGCGATCCTCGACGTCGCCCGCTACGCCCTCACCCGGATGCGCATCCACCCGCTCTCCGAACTCTCGGTCATCGTTGTCGACGCCGACGCCATGGAGCAGCTCCACATCCAGTGGATGGACCTTCCCGGCCCCACCGATGTGATGTCCTTCCCGATGGACGAGCTGCGCCCGCCGGCCAAGGACGACGACGAGCCCCCGCAGGGCCTGCTCGGTGACATCGTGCTCTGCCCCGAGGTCGCGAAGAAGCAGGGCGAGGAGGCGCCGACCCGGCACTCCATGGACGAGGAGCTCCAGCTCCTGACCGTCCACGGCGTGCTGCACCTCCTCGGCTACGACCACGAGGAGCCCGACGAGAAGGCCGAGATGTTCGGCCTCCAGGCCGCCATCGTCGACGGCTGGCGGGCCGAGCGCGGCATCGAAGGGCCCTCCCCGGCTCCCACGTTCACATGACCGGTCAGCTGATCGCCGCCGCGGTCCTGCTGCTCGTCGTCGCCTGGCTCGCCGCCTGCGCCGAGGCCGGACTCGCCCGGACCACCCGGTTCCGGGCCGAGGAAGCCGTACGGCTCGGGCGGCGCGGCAGCGCGCGGCTCCTGGCCGTCGCCGCGGACCCCACCCGCTATCTCAACGTCGCCCTGCTCGTGCGGGTCGCCTGCGAGATGGCGGCGGGCGTCTTCGTCACCTACGTCTGCCTGGAGGAGTTCGACGCCACCTGGCAGGCGCTGACCGTCGCCATCGCCGTGATGGTGCTGGTCTCCTACGTCGCCGTCGGCGTCTCCCCGCGCACCATCGGCCGCCAGCACCCGCTCGGCACGGCCACCGCAGCCGCGTACGTGCTGCTGCCGCTGGCCCGGATCATGGGGCCGGTGCCCCGGCTGCTGATCCTCCTCGGCAACGCCCTCACCCCCGGCAAGGGCTTCCGCATGGGCCCCTTCGCCTCCGAGGCCGAGCTGCGGGCCCTGGTCGACCTGGCCGAGAAGGAGTCGCTCATCGAGGACGAGGAGCGCCGCATGGTGCACTCCGTCTTCGAGCTCGGCGACACGCTCGTGCGCGAGGTGATGGTGCCGCGCACCGACCTCGTCGTCATCGAGCGCGGCAAGACCATCCGCCAGGCCCTCACGCTCGCGCTGCGCTCCGGCTTCTCCCGCATCCCGGTGACCGGCGAGAGCGAGGACGACATCGTGGGCGTCGTCTACCTCAAGGACCTGGTCCGCAAGACCCACATCAGCCGGGACGCCGAGAGCGAGCTGGTCTCGACGGCGATGCGGCCCGCGGTCTTCGTCCCCGACACCAAGAACGCCGGCGACCTGCTGCGCGAGATGCAGCAGCAGCGCAACCACTGCGCCGTCGCCATCGACGAATACGGCGGCACGGCCGGCATCGTCACGATCGAGGACATCCTGGAGGAGATCGTCGGCGAGATCACCGACGAGTACGACCGCGAGCTGCCGCCCGTCGAGGAACTGGGCGACGGCCGCTACCGCGTCACCGCCCGCCTCGACATCGGCGACCTCGGCGAGCTCTACGGCCTGGAGCTCGACGACGAGGACGTCGAAACGGTCGGCGGCCTCCTGGCCAAGTCCCTGGGCCGGGTCCCGATCGCGGGCGCGACGGCGGAGGTGCGCCTGGAGGACCGCGGCCTGGACCCGCACCTCACGGCTCTCCGCCTCACCGCCGAGGCGGCAGCGGGCCGAAGGAACCGCATCGTGACGGTGGTAGTGGAACCGATCCGCGACTCCGAGCTCCCGGACTAGCCCCCGCCCTCCGGCCCGGGGGGGCCGAGGGGGCTCGCCCCTCGCTCTTTTCCCGCCGCGGCGGTGATCAGCCCGGGTGGTGCGGTCCGGCGGTGCCTTTCCGGCCTGGGGCCGGTTCGGCACCGCCGGTCCGGTTGTGGCCGCTTCTCGCCGTCGCGGCGGTATGGAGGGGCCCCGGGGGTGGAGGGGGCTTGCCCCCTCGCTCTTTCCCGCCGCGGCGGTGATCAGCCACAGCGGCGCAGCCCGGCGGTGCCGTGCGGCCTCCGGCCCGGGGGTCCGAGGGGGCTTGCCCCCTCGTTCTTTCCCGCCGCGGCGGTGATCAGCCCGGATGGCGGGGTCCGGCGGTGCCCTTCCGGCCTGGGGCCGGTCCGGC
>NZ_JBFAPH010000149.1:0-15634 GCF_040675635.1 Streptomyces sp. NPDC049577 | reverse complement strand
AGCGAGGGCCCGGTCCGCACGGAGAAGCCGACGGCGGCCTTGACGTCCGCCAGGCCCCCCAGCCGGTCCGGCAGACCGCCGCCGATGTCCCCGATACCCCCGATGCCTCCGATGTCCCCGGCGCCGGCCGCCCCCGGAAGGCCGCCGCCGTCGAAGGTGACGGTGGACGATCCGGCCCACGCGAGCCCGCCCAGGAGCAGGAGGAAGAACAGCGCCACGGCCCCCGCCCGCGCGGCGAGGGCCCGGCCGCCGATGACGGCGCCGGCCGACCGCAGGGACCGCGCGAAGACGCGACCGAGCAGAAGCGCACCCACCAGGCTCACGCCCAGTGGCGTGATGTCGATGGTGGTGTGCGCCCCGGCGCCCGGCAATCCGAACGCTTCAACGGATCCGGTGGGAGAGAGGGAGCCGCCGACCGCGAGCACCACCACCGCGGCCGTCATCGGCCCGAGCCGGCCGGCGGCGTCCGCGCCCAGCAGATGCAGCCCCAGCGCGGCCACTCCCGCCATGGCGAGGAAGGCCCAGCTCACGGCGGCGACCGAGGCGAGCAGTGGATCCACGACGCGCGAGGGGCGCCGGCTACCGGTGATGGTCATCCCGTCCCCCCGGTCCATACCAGTTGCCCGGATGCGGGTGATCCATTGGCATCCGTGGCCGGTTACCACTCTCAGGGCGTATTTCGTCTCAGTCAACGGCGCCTGTTACAAGGCCGCTTCAATCCCCGACTTTCGGTCGGGGGACTGTGCCTGAAATAGTTCCTCCCGATGTTCGCCATCCCTAGACTCCCTGTGCAGGGGGCTCATCGGGGGACAAGTAGTGGGGCGTGGAGTGCCGGAAGTCGTCGTACTTGAATTGAATGGACAGACCTGGACGCTGGATCCGTCCCGGTCGTACAGCGTGGGCCGCGATCCGCAGGGTGACCTGGTGCTGGAGGACGCCCGCGTCTCCTGGCGGCACGCCACCGTGCGCTGGGGCGGCCGGGCTTGGGTGATCGAGGACCACGGCAGCACCAACGGCACCTATGTGCAGGGTCAGCGGATCCACCAGTTGGAGATCGCCCCCGGCACCACCGTGCACCTCGGCAACGCCACCGACGGCCCCCGGCTGAACGTGACCGCCGCCGCCACCGCTCCCGCGGCGGCCCCGGCGGACCTCTACAGCGCGCAGACCGCGCTGGCCACGCCGCAGCAGATGGCGGGTCAGCAGGCCCCGCACGCCTACCAGCAGCCGGGCGCGGGCTGGCCGCAGCAGCCCCAGCACCCCCACGCCCAGCAGGCACAGCCCCCGCAGCAGGCGTGGCAGCAGCCGCACCAGCAGCAGCCGTACGTGCCGCAGCAGGGGCAGCCGCAGCAGGGGCAGGGGCCCGGCGGGGCGTCCGCCGCCCCGCCGGTCTACGGCGACCGCAGCCCGACCAGCTTCCACCAGATGGCGGTCGGCCGGGTCATGCGCATCGGTCGTGCCCTGGACAACGAGCTGGTCGTCTCCGATCTCCAGGTCTCCCGTCACCACGCCGAGTTCCGGGCCACCGGCGACGGCCGCTTCGAGATCGTCGACCTCGGCAGCCACAACGGCACGTACGTCAACGGTCAGCCGGTCCGCCAGCAGATCATCGGTCCCCAGGACATCGTCGGTGTCGGTCACTCGACGTTCCGGCTGGTCGGCGACCGCCTCGAGGAGTTCGTCGACACCGGTGACGTCTCCTTCTCCGCCCGCCACCTCACGGTCACGGTCGACGGCGGCAAGCAGATCCTCAAGGACGTCTCCTTCGGCGTTCCCGAGAAGTCGCTGATCGCCGTCATCGGCCCGTCCGGCTCCGGCAAGTCGACCCTGCTCAAGGCGCTCACCGGCTACCGCCCGGCCAACCAGGGCGACGTCCTCTACGACAACCGGAACCTCTACAAGCAGTTCGCCGAGCTGCGCCAGCGCATCGGTCTGGTCCCGCAGGACGACATCCTGCACAAGGAGCTCACCGTCCGTAAGGCGCTGCGCTACGCGGCCAAGCTGCGCTTCCCCGGCGACACCGCGGCCTCCGAGCGCGAGGCCCGCATCGACGAGGTGCTGCGCGAGCTCAAGCTCGACATCCACAAGGACAAGAAGGTCACGTCCCTCTCCGGCGGCCAGCGCAAGCGCGTCTCGGTGGCGCTGGAGCTGCTGACCAAGCCGTCGCTGATCTTCCTGGACGAGCCCACCTCGGGCCTCGACCCGGGCATGGACCGCGATGTCATGCAGTTGCTGCGCGGCCTCGCCGATGACGGCCGCACCGTCCTGGTCGTCACCCACTCCGTGGCCGAGCTGGCGCTGTGCGACAAGCTGCTGGTGATGGCCCCGGGCGGCTCGGTGGCCTACTTCGGCCCGCCCGAGGAGGCGCTGAACTTCTTCGGCTACGAGACCTGGGCGGACGTCTTCTCCGCCTTCGAGAACTACCGCGACTACGACTGGGCGGGCCGCTGGAAGGGCTCGCAGCACTACCAGATGTACGCGGCCGACATCGACGCCGTGGCCCCGCAGTCGGTGCACGTCCAGCCGCAGAT
This sequence comes from Streptomyces sp. NPDC049577, assembly GCF_040675635.1. Lineage (NCBI taxonomy): Bacteria > Bacillati > Actinomycetota > Actinomycetes > Kitasatosporales > Streptomycetaceae > Streptomyces > Streptomyces sp. NPDC049577. The sequence continues at coordinate 13,103 of NZ_JBFAPH010000149.1, read as the reverse complement.
GGTCCGCCCGACCGTGCCGCAGAGCTGGCTCTCCCAGCTCTGGACGCTGATGCGCCGCTACTGCTCGGTCATCGCCTCCGACCGCGGCTTCCTCGCCCTGATGCTGCTCCTGCCCGCGGTCCTCGGCGGCGTCAGCACCCTGATCCCGTCCGACTTCGGACTCGGCGCGCCGAGCAAGGGGCACTTCAACCAGGACGCCGGCACGATCATGCTGATCCTCGCGGTCGGCATGTGCTTCTCCGGCGCCGCCAACTCCGTCCGTGAGCTGATCAAGGAACGGGTCATCTACGAACGGGAACGCGCCGTCGGCCTGTCCCGGTCCGCGTACCTGATGTCCAAGGTGATCGTCCTCAGCTTCATCACCGTGGTGCAGGGCGTCCTCACCTGCGCCATCGGCTTCTCGGTCCGCCAGCTGCCGGAGCAGGGCCTCATCCTGAAGAAGCTGCCGGCCGTCGAGCTCTGCGTCATGATCATCGCCCTCGGCTTCACCTGCATGATGATCGGCCTGGTCATCTCCTCCCTGGTGAAGACCGCCGAGAAGACCATGCCGCTGCTGGTCATGTTCGCCATCGTCCAGGTCGTGTTCACCGGCATCCTGTTCAAGCTGTACGACTCGCCCGGCATCGAGCAGGTCGCCTGGCTGATGCCGGCCCGCTGGGCCATCGCCGGCGCCGGCACCACGCTGGACCTCTCGCACATCATGGCGCCGATGGACAAGGGCAACCCGAAGAACCTCGACCCGCTCTGGGAGCACGCCGCCGGCCAGTGGGGCATCGACCTGATCGCCCTCCTCGCCATCGGCGTCGTGTGCGGCTTCGCGGTCGTCCGCCTGCTGCGCCGCCACGAGCCGGAGGTCATGCGCAAGTAGCCGCACGGGCCCCCGCGCCCCTGTGAACGCGCCGAAGGGCGGCACCCGATGCGGGTGCCGCCCTTCGGCGTTGCCGTCCGTCCGTGACCGACCCGAGGAGGGATCAGTAGGCGGAGTTCACGTTGTCCATGGAGCCGTACACCTTGGCCGCGTAGTTGCAGGCGGCGGTGATGTTGGCGACCGGGTCGTAGATGTTCCAGGACGTGCCGTCGACGTGGTACGCCTTGAAGGTCGGGTCGATGACCTGGAGCAGACCCTTGGAGGGGATACCCGCGGCGGCGTTGGAGTCCCAGTTGTTGATCGCGTTGGGGTTGCCGCTCGACTCGCGCATGATGTTGCGGTGGATGCCGTCGTAGGAGCCGGGGATGCCCTTGGCCTTCATGATGTCCAGGGCCTCGCGGATCCAGCCGTCGAGGTTGTTGGCGTAGGTCTTCTTGGGCGCGGGGGCCGGGGCGACGGGCTTGCGCTCCTCGGAGCGGCTCGCGGCCTCCTTCTCGGCGCGCTCCTTGTCGGCCTTGGCCTTGGCGGCGGCCTCGGCCTCCGCCTTCTTCTTGGCCTCGGCGTCGGCCTTGGCCTGCTTGGCGGCGTTGTCCGACTGCTTGGTCAGCTCGTTCTGCTGGGTCTCACCGAAGGAGGAGGCGTTCCACGCGACCGGCTTCACACCGATGGACTGGGCCTGGGCGTCGCCCTGGACCGGACCGGAGGGGATGACCGCGATGGCCACGGCGGCGGCACCGGCGGCGGCGAGACCCGCGGCCGAGAACTTGTGGACCTTGTTGAGGCGGGTGTAGCCGGAGACGAGGCGGGTATAGCCAGAGACGGGAGAACGCATAGGAGCTGACCTACTTCCAATCGCTTGAGTCGCAGTGGCCCGATCGGCGCAAAAAAGCGCCGTGTCTCGATCGACGGCGCCCTGCGGCTGGGCAATTGTTAGCGGCAGCAAAATTGCCTGGCAATGATGTGACGTACTATCCCGCATCGTTGCGAGCGGGCCCGTGCGGGACCGGGAAAATCGCCCCGATCCCTGCCCAAGCCCCCGCTTACGGCGTCTTTACCCCTCCACTACCCCGCTTCGTACGTGACCTGGGTCCTATGTCGGGGCTCACACCGGGCGCCTCCGCGAGTCACCCGGCGTGACCGGGCACGTTCACTGTGTGTGCACCAGGGAACGCGCCTCGAAGCGTTTGCTCCCGCGGTGTGCTCAGACCTCCACCAGCACCTGCTCCAGGCTCTTGCGCACCAGGTCCGGCACCTCGCAGTCGGCCGCCGGATAACCCACGGGGATCACCGCGAACGCCTTCTCGTTCGCGGGCCGCCCCAGCACCTCGGACAGGAAGCGCATCGGGCTCGGTGTGTGCACCAGCGCCGCCAGCCCCGCCAGATGCAGCGCGCTCAGCAGCATCCCGACCGCGATGCCCACCGACTCGTCCACGTAGTAGTGCTTGCGCCGCTCGCCGTCCGGGCCCAGCCAGTACCGCTGCTGGAAGACCACGATGAGCGCCGGGGCGTCCGTCAGATGCGGCTTGACCTCGTCCGTGCCCAGCGGCCGCAGCGCCGCCAGCCACTCCTCGCCCAGTCGCCCGGCGTACGAGCGCCGTTCCTCCTCCTCCGCCGCCTCGCGGATCCGCCGCCGCACCTCGCGGTCCTTGACCAGGACGAAGGTCCACGGCTGCTGATGCGCCCCGGACGGCGCCGTGGCCGCGCAGGCGATCGCGTCCCGTACCACCTGCTCCGGCACCGGGTCGGCGGAGAACCGCCGCACCGTCCGGCGCCCGGCCATCCGCTCCCGCAGCTCCGCCGCGCGGGCCAGCGACTCCCCGGCGGGCATCCGCACGGGCCGGTAAGGAACGGGACGGTAAGGATCACCGTGGGTGGGTGTCCACTGCGTTGGTATAGACATGCCACGAGTCTGGAGTCGGCCGCCCGCCACCGGAAGAGCGCCGCCCGGACCGGGCTCCGGCGGGCCTAGGACCGGGGAACCAGGACCCGCGGAGCAGTCCCCGCCGATCGCCGGCCCGATATCGTGCCGCGCGCCCCTCGGTACCGTGATCCCATGACCCACGGCCCCCGCTCCGGACTCACCGCCGTGAGCACCGCACTGCTCGCCATGAGCCGGCACCTGGAGGTCCGCGACGTCCTCCAGACCATCGTCGTCTCCGCGCGCGAGCTCCTCGGCGCCCGCTACGCGGCCCTCGGCGTGCCCGACGACCACGGCGGCTTCGCCCAGTTCGTCGTCGACGGCGTGAGCGACGAGGAGTGGAAGGCCATCGGACCGCTGCCGCGCCAGCACGGCATCCTCGCCGCCATGCTCCGCGACGCCACCCCGCAGCGCCTCGCCGACGTCCGCCTCGACCCCCGCTTCGAGGGCTGGCCCGCCGCCCACCCCGAGATGAGCGACTTCCTGGGCATGCCCGTCGCCGACGGGGACGAGATCCTCGGCGCGCTCTTCCTCGCCAACAAGGTGCGGACGCCCGACGAGCCGGCCGGCGGCTGCGGCTTCACCGCCGAGGACGAGGAACTCCTCCGCGTCCTCGCCCAGCACGCCGCCATAGCCCTCACCAACGCCCGGCTCTACGAGCGCAGCCGCGAGCTCACCATCGCCGGGGAGCGCGCCCGGCTGGCCCACGAGCTGCACGACGCCGTCTCCCAGAAGCTCTTCTCGCTCCGGCTGACCGCCCAGGCCGCCACCACCCTCGTCGACCGCGACCCGGTCCGCGCCAAGGACGCCCTGCACGAGGTCGCCCGTCTCGCCGCCGAAGCCGCCGACGAACTGCGCGCCGCCGTGGTCGAGCTGCGCCCCGCCGGGCTGGACGAAGACGGCCTGGTGGCCACCCTGCGCACCCAGATCAAGGTCCTCGACCGCGCGCACGCCGCCCGCGTCACCTTCGAGGAGCACGGCGTACGAGCCCTGCCGACCGCCCAGGAGGAGGCCCTGCTGCGCGTCGCGCAGGAGGCCCTGCACAACGCCCTGCGGCACTCCGGCGCCCGGCGCGTCGACGTCGTCCTCGCCCGGCGGGGCCAGGGCGCCGAGCTGCGCGTGACCGACGACGGGCGCGGCTTCGACCCGTCCGCCGTCCGCCGCGCGGGCCGCCACCTGGGCCTGGTGTCGATGCGGGACCGCGCGCACGGGGTCGGCGGCAGGCTGACCGTCCTGTCGGAGCCCGGCAAGGGCACCACGATCGAAATGGAGGTGCCCGGTGGCTGACGAGCCGATCAGGGTGCTGCTGGTGGACGACCACCAGGTCGTCCGCAGGGGACTGCGCACCTTTCTGGAGGTCCAGGACGACATCGAGGTCGTGGGGGAGGCCGCGGACGGCTCCGAGGGCGTCGACCGCGCCGAGGAGCTCCGGCCCGACGTCGTCCTGATGGACGTGAAGATGCCCGGCACCGACGGCATCGAGGCCCTGCGCCGGCTGCGCGAGCTGGCGAACCCCGCCCGGGTGCTGATCGTCACCAGCTTCACCGAGCAGCGCACCGTCGTCCCCGCCCTGCGTGCGGGCGCGGCGGGCTACCTCTACAAGGACGTGGACCCCGAAGCCCTCGCGCGCGCGATCCGGTCCGTGCACGCCGGGCACGTGCTGCTCCAGCCCGAGGTTGCCGGGGCGCTGCTGTCGCCGGACGAGCCGGGCGGCGGCCACGGGAGGGGCAACGCCCTCACCGAGCGGGAGCGCGAGGTGCTCGGCCTGATCGCGGACGGCCGGTCCAACCGGGAGATCGCCCGGGCGCTGGTGCTGTCCGAGAAGACCGTCAAGACGCACGTCTCGAACATCCTGATGAAGCTCGACCTCGCCGACCGCACCCAGGCGGCCCTGTGGGCGGTGCGCAACGGCATCGCGGAGCGCTAGCGGTCAGATCGGAACGTCAGGCTCCGATCAACGGTTCATGCGGTCGTGTGATTAGCCGCCCGGACGCGCAACCCGACCGGCTTCGGCCCGTTTTCCATGACGTATCCGCGGCGGCTGGCCGTGGGAATGCTCAGGAAGGTCATAGGAAGCGTGAAGAACATGAAGAAGGCCGCTGTCGTCACCCTCGCTGTGAGCGGACTCGCCATGGCAGGTGCCGGCATGGCCTCCGCGTCCGGTGCGCACGGCAAGGCGGAGAACTCCCCGGGCGTCGCCTCCGGCAACGTCGTCCAGGTGCCCGTCCAGGTTCCGGTCAACGCCTGCGGCAACACCGTGAACGTCGTCGGTCTGCTGAACCCCACCCACGGGAACGTCTGCGTCAACGAGTAATCGTCGACCGATCTCCCGGCGTGTCCCGCCTTCGCCGGTCGGCCGGCTCCGCCTCGCGCGGAGTCGGCAGCCGGGGGCGATCGCTCGTCCGAACGAGGGCAACACCGCCGACGGCCGTGCCGTCGGCGGTGCACTGGCGTTCATCAGTACACGGCCCCCTTGCCCGGGGCCACAGAAACGTCAGCAAAAGGAAGACACCCTCATGAACAGTGCCAAGAAGGCCGCCCTGGTTCTGGCGGCGGCGGGCGTCGTGGTCGGCGCGGGCGTCGGTGCGGCGTCGGCAAACGACGACGGCGCCACGGCTGTCGGCGTCGCCAAGGGATCACCCGGTGTGATCTCGGGCAACGTCATCCAGGTGCCGATCGACATCCCGATCAACCTCTGCGGCAACACCATCAACATCGTCGGCCTGCTCAACCCGACGTTCGGCAACGTCTGCATCAACGGAGACGCCCGCGAGGAGCACTTCGAGCACCGCGAGCGCCACGAATTCGGCGAGCACCACACGAACCACCACGAGCACCACCGCCGCTGACGGCTCCCCGTCCCCGTCGAAGCGTCGAAGGCCCCGCGAACCCGAGTCCGCGGGGCCTTCCCCTGTCCGGCGAGCGGCTCGGCCGGCGGTTCGGCGAGCCGTACGGCCCGGTCAGCGCATGCCGCGCTCGCGCTGCTCCACCATCGCGTTGTACGCGGCGACCTGGGCCCGCCGGGCCGTGCGCTCCACGGGGCGCAGTGCGGCGGCCCGTGCCGCGATCTCGGAGGCGCTCACCGCGGCGCCGTGCTCCCGGCCCTCCGCGTCCCCCGGCGCGTACGCGATGGCGATCAGCGCGCCGACCCGCAGCGCCAGCTCCAGCACCCGCGCGGCCCGGGACGGATAGCCCGGGGCGAGCACCTCGCGGCCGCGCTCGGCCCGCGCCCGGTAGGCCTCCAGCGCGGCCTGGGCCACCGGACCGGAGCCGGCCACGTCGAGCCGGGTGAGCACCTCGGTCGCCTCGCGCAGCGCCTCCGCCAGCTCCCGCTCGGCCTCGGCCAGCGACGGCACGTCCGCGGGCGGCGCCTCCCGCACGGGCAGGCAGTGCCAGAGGACCTCCACGTGCACATCGCCCTCGGGCCCGGCCTCGAAGACCTCCGGCACCAGGCCGAGCGCCGCGCCGGCGGCCACGACCGCCTCTCCGGACTCCAGGGCGCGTGCGTTGAACTCCGGCGGGCCGCTCAGCCCCAGCGGATGGCCGGGCGCCGGCAGCGCCAGCCGCAGCCCCGTGGCCCCCAGGGCGCGTAGCCGGCCCAGCGCCAGGGTCAGCCCGACGGGTCCGGACTCCCCGGGCAGTCCGACGACACGGTGCACCGCGTCATCTCCGGTGATGTGGTGCGCGGCGTCATCAGGTGCGGCAAATCCGGCGATAAGGGCATTTCCCCACGCCGTGAGCCGTCCTGAGCGATGTTCATCGAGCATGGCCCCAGCCTAAGGACTGCCACCGACGGACGGTGGCGTAGGTTTTCCCCTGGGGGCTGCGCACCGGGCGCAGGCGACGACGAGACTGCAATGGGAGACAACGCGCTCATGAGCGATGTGCTGGAACTGGTGGACGTATCCGTGGTCCGCGAGGGCCGGGCCCTGGTGGACCAGGTCTCCTGGTCCGTCAAGGAAGGCGAGCGCTGGGTCATCCTCGGCCCCAACGGCGCCGGCAAGACCACCCTCCTCAATGTCGCCTCCAGCTACCTCTTCCCCACCAAGGGCACTGCCCGCATCCTGGGCGAGAAGCTCGGCTCCGTCGACGTCTTCGATCTGCGCCCGCGCATCGGCATGGCCGGCATCGCGCTCGCCGACAAGCTGCCGCGCAGCCAGACCGTGCTCCAGACCGTCCTCACCGCCGCCTACGGCATGACGGCCGGCTGGCAGGAGGAGTACGAGGAGGTCGACGAGCAGCGCGCCCGCGCCTTCCTCGACGTCCTCGGCATGACCGACTACCTCGACCGCAAGTTCGGCACCCTCTCCGAGGGCGAGCGCAAGCGCACCCTCATCGCCCGCGCGATGATGAACGACCCCGAGCTCCTGATGCTCGACGAGCCCGCCGCCGGCCTCGACCTCGGCGGCCGCGAGGACCTCGTCCGCCGCCTCGGCCGGCTCGCCCGCGACCCCCTCGCGCCCTCGATGCTCATGGTCACCCACCACGTCGAGGAGATCGTCCCCGGCTTCACCCACGTCCTGATGATCCGCCAGGGCCAGGTGCTCGCCGCCGGTCCCATCGAGCTCGAGCTCACCTCGCGCAACCTCTCCCGCTGCTTCGGCCTGCCCCTGGTCGTCGAGCGCCGGGGCGACCGCTGGACCGCCCAGGGCCTGCCGATGTCCTCCTGACCGGCCCCCCCCGAACGCCCGTGCCACCCCGCACGGGCGCCCTGTCGGGACCCCGGCCCGCGCACCTACCATGACCATGTGGACACATGGGCGTGGTGGCTCGTCGCCGCCGTCGGGCTGGGTATTCCGCTGGTCGTGACCGCCATGCCGGAGTTCGGCATGTTCGCCATGGGCGCCGTCGCCGCCGCCGTCACCTCGGCGCTCGGCGGCGGCACCGTCGCCCAGGTCATCGTCTTCGCCGTCGTCTCCGTCGCCCTCATCGCGGTCGTCCGGCCGCTCGCCAACCGGCAGCGCCGCGGCCGGCCCGGCATCGCGACCGGCATCGACGCGCTGAAGGGCCGTCAGGCCGTCGTCCTGGAACGCGTCGACGGCAGCGGCGGGCGCATCAAGCTCGCCGGCGAGATCTGGTCCGCCCGCTCCCTCGACGCCGAGCGGGCCTTCGAGGTCGGTCAGCACGTGGACGTCGTCGAGATCGACGGCGCGACGGCGGTCGTGATGTGAGCCCAACGCCTGCGCGGGGGCACCGGATCTGAAAGACTCGATCATCACGATCACACGACAAAGGCATGGGGAGCCTCGATGGAACCGATCATCATCGTCCTGATCATCCTGGTGGTGCTCGTCTTCATCGCCCTCATGAAGACGGTCCAGGTCATCCCGCAGGCCAGCGCCGCCATCGTCGAACGGTTCGGCCGCTACACCCGCACCCTCAACGCCGGACTGAACATCGTCGTCCCGTTCATCGACTCCATCCGCAACCGCATCGACCTGCGCGAACAGGTCGTGCCGTTCCCGCCGCAGCCGGTGATCACCCAGGACAACCTCGTCGTCAACATCGACACGGTCATCTACTACCAGGTGACCGACGCCCGCGCCGCCACCTACGAGGTGTCCAGCTTCATCCAGGCCATCGAGCAGCTCACCGTCACCACCCTGCGCAACATCATCGGCGGCATGGACCTGGAACGGACCCTCACCTCCCGCGAGGAGATCAACGCAGCCCTGCGCGGGGTCCTCGACGAGGCCACCGGCAAGTGGGGCATCCGCGTCAACCGCGTCGAGCTCAAGGCCATCGAGCCCCCGACCTCCATCCAGGACTCGATGGAGAAGCAGATGCGCGCCGACCGTGACAAGCGCGCCGCCATCCTCACCGCCGAGGGCATCCGCCAGTCCCAGATCCTCACCGCGGAGGGCGAGAAGCAGTCCGCCATCCTGCGCGCCGAGGGCGAGGCCCGCGCCGCCGCGCTCCGCGCCGAGGGCGAGGCCCAGGCCATCCGCACCGTCTTCGAGTCCATCCACGCCGGCGACCCCGACGAGAAGCTGCTCTCCTACCAGTACCTCCAGATGCTCCCGAAGATCGCCGAGGGCGACGCCAACAAGCTCTGGATCGTGCCCAGCGAGATCGGCGACGCCCTCAAGGGTCTGAGCGGCGCCGTCGGCCTCGGCCCCAAGGCCGGCGGCCCGGCCATGCCCAAGCAGCAGCAGCCCCGCCGCGAGGAACCCACCATCGACTGACGCGCGGCCGCCCTTGGGTGCATGATCAGTGCGGCCCCCCGACCTTCATGGCGGGGAGGCGACACACTGATCCGAAGGAGATGGCCTTGTCCATCTGGGAAGCACTCGCGGTCCTCGCCGCCGGCATCGGAGCCGGCACCATCAACACCATCGTCGGCTCCGGCACCCTCATCACCTTTCCGGTGCTCCTCGCCACCGGTCTGCCGCCCGTGACCGCCAACGTCTCCAACACGCTCGGCCTCGTACCCGGCAGCATCAGCGGCGCCATAGGCTACCGCCGCGAACTCCGCGGCCAGCGCGCCCGCGTCCTGCGCCTGGGCGCCACCGCGCTCGTCGGCGGCCTCGCCGGCGCCGTCCTGCTCCTGGCACTCCCGTCGAAGGCCTTCGACGCGATCGTGCCCTGCCTCGTCGGCCTCGCGCTGGTCCTCGTCGTCCTCCAGCCCCGGCTCGCCCGCGCCCTCGCCCGCCGCCGCGAACGCGAGGGCACCGAGGCACCCACCGACGGCGGCCCCGCCCTGCTCCTCGGCCTGCTGCTGTCCAGCGCCTACGGCGGCTACTTCGGCGCGGCGCAAGGAGTGCTCTACCTCTCCCTGATGGGCCTGCTCCTGCACGACGACCTACAGCGCGTCAACGCCCTCAAGAACGTCCTCGCCGTGATCGTCAACGGCGTCGCCGCGCTCTTCTTCCTCTGCGTCGCCGACTTCGACTGGCTCGCCGTCCTGCTCATCGCCGCCGGCTCCACCGTCGGCGGCCAGATCGGCGCAAGGATCGGCCGCCGCCTGTCGCCGACCGTACTGCGCGGCGTCATCGTCACCGTCGGCATCGTGGCCATCGTCCAGCTGCTGCTGCGCTGAGCCCGGCCGGCCGGAACCCCTTGGGAAAACGGCAACGCTCCGGGCCCTCCCCCGTGTCGAAACGGGCCCGGAGCGTACGGCGGCGGACGCGGTCACCCGGGCATCGCCCGGGCTCCGGCAGGCACGCGGCGCTCACGCGCCCGCCGCCCCCGCCACTGCGGTATCCGCCGCCCGACGACCTCATGAGAAGCCGTCAGCCGTGAACCACTGTGCGATCCGGGGGCGGCCCCGCGCAACGCATTTTCCGCGCCCGCGGCTACCGCGCCTCGTACTCGCCGATCAGCTGGGCCCGCGCCAGCGCGTGGAACCGCAGGTGGAAGCCGACCACGGCCGGCGAAGCCTCCGCGTCCGGGCCCAGCTTCTCCTGGTCCACCGCGTACACCGTGAACACATAGCGGTGCGGCCCGTCCCCGGGCGGCGGCGCCGCACCGCCGAAGTCCCGCGTCCCGTAGTCGTTGCGCACGTGCACCGCACCCTCGGGCAGCCCCTTCATCTCACCGCTGCCCGCCCCGGCAGGCAGCTCGGTCACCCCGGCGGGGATGTCGAACAGCACCCAGTGCCAGAACCCGCTCCCGGTCGGCGCGTCCGGGTCGTAGCACGTCACCGCGAAGCTCTTCGTCTCCGCCGGGAAACCCTCCCAGCGCAGCTGGGGCGAGCGGTTGCCGCCCGCGTACACCTGGTCCTCCCGCAGCGTCGCACCCGCCGACACGTCATCGCTCACGACCGTGAACGGGGGCACCGGCGGATGGAAGTCGTGGGGGAGCGGCCGTCGCTTCTGATCGGACATCAGCACACCTCCTGTGGGGGCGGACAGGTCGAAGCGTCAGCCTAACCAGGCCCCGGCCGCCGGAGCTGCGACCATACGGAGTGTGCTGCGAAGTATCCCGAGCCGAACCGACCGCCCCCTGCGCCGCGTCACGCGCACCCTGACCGCGCTGCTGGCCGGCGCGTCCCTGCTCCTGCTGCCCGCCTGCTCCTCCGGCGGTCACAGGACGAGCGGAACGACGAACGGAACGACGAACAGAACACCACCCCCGGCCACCGCGCCCGCGCCCCCCTCCTGGGCGAAGGGCATGAAGACCGTCACCCCGGACCGGCTCCCGCCGGAGGCCCGCCGTACCCTCGAACTCATCGAGAAGGGCGGCCCCTTCCCGTACGACAAGGACGGCACCGTCTTCGGGAACCACGAGAACCGGCTCCCCAAGCAGACCCGCGGCTACTACCACGAGTACACCGTCCCCACCCCCGGCGCCCGCACCCGCGGCGCCCGGCGCATCATCACCGGCAGCCACGACGAGCGCTACTACACCGGTGACCACTACCAGACCTTCGAAGCGGTGGTACGACCATGACCCGACCGCTGCCCGCCCCCGGGCTCCCCGCACTCCTGGGCGGCCCCACCCCGCCCGGCGTCTACCGGCTGCACGCCGGCGAGAACCCGTCCCACGTCCTCGCCCTCGCCACCGAGTCCGACTGGCACGCCGCCCGGCTGCGCCTCACCGGCGTCACCGGCAAGGCCGGCTTCCTCGACCGCTGCGCGGCCGACCTGGACTTCCCCGACTGGTTCGGCCGCAACTGGGACGCCCTCGCCGACTGCCTCACCGACCTCTCCTGGTGGCGCGAGGCCGGCAAGTCCCGCGGCTACCTCGTCCTCGCCGACGGCTGGGACGCCTTCCGGACGGCCGACCCGGAGGTCGCCGGCACCGCGGAAGAGATCTTCCACGAGGCCACCGACTTCTGGGCCGACCGCGAGTCCCCCCTGACGGTGCTGCTCGCCTGAGGGGATCCGTACGGCGCCGGAGGACTCAGAGCCAGTTGCGCTTGCCACCGACCTCGGCCAGCCACTGGTGCAGATAGGCGGCCCAGTCGGTCTGCGCGAAGGAGTGCAGATCCACGGTGAAGGAGCGGTACGAGTCGCTGCCCGAGGAGAACAGACCGGGCTTCTTGTCCATCTCCAGCACGACGTCCATCTGCCGGTCGTCCGCCACGAACGACAGCTCGACCTCGTTCAGCCCCCGGTACTGGGACGGGGCCCGGAACTCGATCTCCTGGTAGAAGGGCAGCCGCTGCCGCGTCCCCGAGATGTGCCCGCGCTCCAGATCCGCGCTCTTGAACGCGAAGCCCAGCTGCCCGAACGCGTCGAGGATCGCCTGCTGTGCCGGGAGCGGGTGCACGTTCACCGGATCGAGGTCGTGCGAGTCCACCGCGCGGGCGATGTCCAGATGCGTCGTGACCCCCACGTGCATCCCGGTCAGCTCACGCCCCAGGAACATCGTGACCGGGGTCTCCCAGGGGATCTCCAGCCCGAACGGCACCGTGTGCACCGCCCCCGCCTGCACCTCGAAGGCCCCGCCCAGCTTCACCCGCGTGAACTCGACGTCCTGCTTGTACTCCCCGTCGTCCCCCTCCACCTCGACCCGCGCCTGGAGGCCCACGGACAGGCCCCCGACCTTCTGCGGAACCGTGCCGCCCTGGATCCGCACCTCACCCTGCACCACGCCGCCGGGCACCACGTTCTGCTCGAACAGCACCGTTTCGACGGACGCGCCCCCGGCGCCCAGGCTCGCCAGCAGCTTCTTGAAACCCATGCTCATCCTCCCCGGACCCGTACGCCCGGGCCCTTCCTCACTGCGACCGGCTCCGCGTCCAGTACGCTCGACCGGCATGATTGCCGCGCCTGACCGTATGCCACTCGCCAGGGAGTTCTTCGACCGTCCCGTCCTGGAGGTCGCCCCCGAACTGCTGGGCCGCACCCTGGTCCGTACCTCGGACCGGGGGCCGATCGAGCTCCGCATCACAGAGGTCGAGGCCTACGCGGGCGAGGCCGACCCGGGATCCCACGCCTACCGCGGTCGCACGGAGCGCAACGCCTCCATGTTCGGCCCGCCCGGCCACGCATACGTCTACTTCATCTACGGCATGTGGTTCAGCCTCAACCTGGTCTGCGGACCCGAGGGCCACGCGAGCGGTGTACTGCTGCGCGCCGGCGAAGTGATCAAGGGCGCGGACCTCGCCCGGGAGCGCCGCCCCAAGGCCCGCCACGACCGCGAGCTCGCCCAGGGGCCCGCCCGGCTCGCCACGGCCCTCGACGTGGACCGCTCCCTCAACGGCACCGACCTCTGCGCCGGCCCCGACGCCCCGCTCTCCGTGCTCACGGGCCACCCCGTCGCGGCCGGCCGGATCCGCCGCGGCCCCCGCACGGGCGTCGGCGGCGCGGGCGCCGACCACCCGTGGCGCTTCTGGACCGACGGCGACCCCACGGTCAGCCCCTACCCGGC
>NZ_JBFAPH010000148.1:0-15689 GCF_040675635.1 Streptomyces sp. NPDC049577 | reverse complement strand
CCTTCCCCGGGCGCGTCCACACGGTCGGGGAGGGCGACACCTTCACGGCGGCCGGATTCGAGGTGCAGGTGCACGGACAGCTGCACGCGGTGATCCACCCGGACATCCCCCGGATCACCAACGTCGGCTACCTCGTGGACGATTCGGTCTTCCACCCCGGGGACGCGCTGACCCTGCCCGGCCGGCCGGTGGACACGCTGATGGTGCCGGTGATGGCCCCCTGGAACAAGGTCTCCGAGATCATCGACTACATCCGCGAGGTGAAGCCGCGCCGGGCGATCGACATCCACGACGGGCTGCTCACCGACCTGGCGCGCCCGGTGTACGACCGGATGCTGGGCCCGGACGGGCCGGGCGTCGGGGGCGCGGACCACGCGCGGCTGGCGGCGGGGGAGAGCGTCACCCTCTGACCGGACCGTGACTGTCACACCCGGCCGTTAGGGTGGCGGCATGCGCATCGCCACCTGGAACGTGAACTCGATCACCGCTCGGCTGCCGCGGCTGCTGGCCTGGCTGGAGAGCAGCGGCACGGACGTGCTGTGCATCCAGGAGACCAAGTGCACGGCCGAGCAGTTCCCCGCCGACGAGCTGCGCGAGCTGGGCTACGAGTCGGCCGTGCACGCCACCGGCCGGTGGAACGGCGTGGCCCTGGTCTCCCGGGTGGGCCTGGAGAACGTGATCCAGGGCCTGCCCGGCGGCCCGGAGTACGAGGGCGCCCTGGAGCCCCGCGCGATCTCGGCGGACTGCGGCCCCGTGCGCCTCTGGTCGGTCTACGTGCCCAACGGCCGGGAGGTCGGCCACAACCACTACGCCTACAAGCTCCACTGGCTGGAGTCCCTGCGCGACGCGGTCGCCGCGGACGCGGCGGGGGAGCGGCCGTTCGCCGTCCTCGGTGATTTCAACATCGCCCCGACCGACGAGGACGTCTACGACCGCTCGGTCTTCGAGGGTGCCACGCACGTCACCCCGGCCGAGCGGGCCGCCCTCGGCGCGCTGCGCGACGCCGGGCTGGCGGACGTCGTGCCGCGCCCCCTGAAGTACGACCACCCGTACACCTACTGGGACTACCGGCAGCTGTGCTTCCCCAAGAACCGGGGCATGCGCATCGACCTCGTCTACGGCAACGCGTCCTTCGCCGAGGCGGCGAAGGACGCGTACGTCGACCGTGAGGAGCGCAAGGGCAAGGGCGCCTCGGACCACGCCCCGGTCGTCGTCGACCTCGACGTCTGACGGCGACCGGGGGGCTCCTCAGTCCAGCGCGCGCAGGTCGACGGTCTCGCTGAACACCCTCATCCCGGCGTTGTTGGGATGCAGATGGTCACCGCTGTCGAAGCGCGGAAGCATCTGTTCCGGATGCTGCGGGTCGCGGATCGCGGCGTCGAAGTCGAAGACCGCGTCGTAGACGTCGCCGATGTTCTCCCGGATGTGCCGGTTGATGGCGCTCCGCTGGGCGTCGGCGGCCGGGGTGCAGTCGTGGAAGCCGCCGCAGGGCGCGATCGTCGCCGCGATCACCCGCAGACCCCGGTCGTGGGCCCGGGCCGCGATGGACTCCAGCACGCCGATCACCTGCTGTGCCGTCGTGCCCGCGCGGATGTCGTTGACGCCCTCGAAGACGATGACGGTACGGGCCGAGGTCTGCGACAGCACGTCGCGCTCCAGCCGGTGCCCGGCGCTCACCCCGCTCAGGACCGTGCTCGGCCCGTCGCCCGGATAACGGTCCTTGACCACCTGGTTGCCCGAGATGCCCTGGTTGAGGATGCCGAAGGCGGGCACCGAGTGCTGGGCGCGCAGCCGGCGCCCGAGCAGGTCCGGCCAGCGGACGTTGCCGCCGGGCGTCGACGCCTCGCCGTCGGTGATGGAGTCGCCGAGCGTGACCACCGAGCCCGGGCCGCCGGCCACGTCCACGCCGGTCAGCAGCGGCCAGCCGTCCAGCTTCTGGCCGAACGCCCCGGCACCCCGCTCGCCCGTGCGGTCACCGGCGCGGTCGGCGCTCAGGAACGAGGTCTGGTTGCTGTAGCTGTGCACCGGCAATGCCCGGACCGTGCCCGGCAGATGGATGCTCACCAGCAGATTGGAGTCCGCGGGCACCTTGAAGCCCAGCGGGTCGCTGAACTGCTGCACACCGGCCGGGATGTCGGTGCCCGCGCGCCCGCCGAAGGTCAGCGGCACGGGCCGGGAGGCCGCCTCGGCGCCCTTGCGCTGGAGCGCCACGGTGACGTGGCCGATGCGCACCGGCTGCCGGGCGAAGGTGTTCTCCAGCCGGATCCGGGTGCGCGGACCGCCCGCGCTGCTGTGCACGATCAGCCGCATCGTCCGGTCCGTCCACGGGCCGACGGCCGTGTACCCGGACGTGGACGCGGCCCAACTGCCGGTCCACCCGTTCGAGGGAGCGCGCAGGGCCATGGAGAAGACGTGCAGGACGGCCGTGCTGCCGGACTGCCGCTGGGGCAGCACGACCGAGGAGATCTCCCGGCCGCGCACGACCGGCACACTCGCCGCGTACAGCCGGGTCGTCTCGGCGCGCTGCCCCTCGCGGGTGTTGCGGTGCGGCAGGGCGAGGGCCTTGGTGGTCAGCGAGCCGCGCCGCCAGTCCGGGGCGGTGAGCGTGTACGTGCTCGTCGAGCCGTCGCGGTAGCGGACGAGGCCCCGGCCGGTCACGTCGCCGCCGGTGCTCGCGGCGAGGAAGGACAGGGCGTCACCGCTCCCGCGCAGCGCGACGGTCTGGCCGGCGGCGCGTACGTTGTCCGGCCGCCCGGCGGCCGAGCGGGGCCAGCGCAGGCCCGTGGCATCTATCACCAGGGTGCGGCCGAGGGTCCAGCCGGCGGCCTTGAGGTCCTGGGCGGAGAAGGAACCGCCCGCGCCGTCGAAGTCGGCGGCGCCCGGGCGGGCGTCGTCGCTGACCGCCGTGTTGTCGAAGAGCCGCTCCAGGGGGAGCGGCTCTCGCTGCGGTGCGGAGCCCGGCGCCTGGCCGGCGGCCAGGGCGGGCGCGGAGCCGAGAGTGAGCGCGCAGACGGCGCCTGCCGCGACGGTCCCGGCCAGGGACCGGCGTCTGTGCCGCCTCCCACCGATCCCAAGGAGCTTTGTAGTCCGGAGCATGCCTGTCATGCCTCCCAGCGTTCCCCGCTCTGAATGGGGCGGGATGAAGCTAAGGAGGCGCCTGGGGAACGTCAAGGAGGCCAACCGGCCACGTCGCGCGCAGCGCGCCGGTGGTGGGGCCATCCGTGCGAGTGCGATCCTGGTCAGTATGAACATTCCCTTCTTGGACAGCTGGCGCAAGCGGCACGGCCAGGCCCCCGGCGTGACGCTCGACGAGACGGCCGACCGGGACCCCGAGGGCCTGGCCGAGCTGCTCGCCGAGTGTGAACTGCTGCGCGCGCACGCGCAGTCGGCCGGTGTCGTGCTCGACGACTCGCCGTCGTCCCTGGAGGCGCTGGACCAGGTGCAGCCGCGGTGGCGCGAGGACCCCGAATTGGTGCCCTGGCTCGGTAACGACGCGGGCCTGTACGCGGGCACGGTCGTCGTCCGCACGGTTCCGGGCGCGGGCTGGCGGATCCGGTCCGACGGCCAGCCGGTCGTCCGGCTCGCCAACGGCCGCGAGGCCGACGTCGTCGAGGCGGGCCTGCAATGGGCGGCCGACGGCGCGCCCGAGCTGTCCCAGATCTACGCGGAGCTCTCGGAAAGCTGATCAGTTCGCGAACGTGATGGCGTACTCCAGCCGCCAGCGGTCCGCGCGGACCACGATGTCGGAGGTCTCCACGGCGCGGTCCTCGCCGTCGAAGTGGGTGCGCTCGACCACGGTGACGCACTGACCGGCCGCGCAGCCGAGGGCCTCCGCCTCCGGCGTGGTGGCCGGCCGGGAGCCGACCAGCTCCTGCGCGCGCACGACCCGGATGCCGATCGCGGCCAGCCGGCCGCGCACCCCGCGCCGGGCGTAGGGGCCGCGCTCGGGCAGGGCGACGTCCGTGCCCTCGGTGATGGTCAGCGGCTCCCAGCTGGTGGCGAGCTGCACGGGATGCCGGTTGGCCAGGTACTCGTACTGCGTGCACAGCACGGGGTCGCCCGGGCCGATGCCCAGCCGCGCGGCGATGGGCGCCGGGGCCGGCGTCTCGCTGGAGAACGCCTCCCAGGCCAGCGCCGTGCTGTGGCAGGTGCGGATCTCCGCCGCGAAGGGGGAGTCGACCGCGCCCGTCGAGCGCAGCAGCGTGCCCAGCGGCGCCCGGTCGGTGACGAACACGCCCCGGCCGAACTGCCCCTCCGCGTACCCCGCGGCCTTCAGGACCCGGACCGCGCGGTCCACCGTCTGATCGCTGGCCTCGTAGGCGCGTTTGAGCTCGGAGCGGGAAGGGATGCGGTCGCCCACCGCCAGGGCCCCCTCGTCGATGCGCCGCCGCAGGTCATCCGCGATCCGCAGATACACCGGCCTGCTGTCCCCCACCACGGACTCCCTTCCCGCGACGTCCCCCATCCGGCCCCATAGGCTAGGTACGCAGGCTCCATCTGTGTACCTAGGGCCTTGCCGGCCGCTTTTTCCTTCGGGGTACGGCCGGTTGGGCACCGCCGGGGGCAAGCCCCCGGACCGGGGGCAGCACGAGGCTTCTCCGGCACCGCGCCGGGCGCCCTGGCAGCACACGGATTCGCCGGTGCCGTGACGGGCCGGTTCGGGCAGGCCTCGGACACTCCGGCGGCTCGGAGCGCGGGCAGCTTTACCGGGTGCCCGGGGGATCCGCCGGCGAGGCAAATGGCGGTCAAGCCCACGGCGCGCAACGTCCCCGATCCGGCTCAATCCCCCTGTCTGCGCGTGTCACCGGTGAAGTCCTGTACCGATACCGGTACTTTGCGGCGACCGCGGGACGTGCCGAGAGTGGACGGGGCTGGCCCATGACCGTCGATCCGTTGATCGAACTGCGTGGTGTCAACAAGCACTACGGAAAACTGCACGTGCTGCAGGACATCGACCTCACCGTCGGGCGCGGGGAGGTGGTGGTCGTCATCGGGCCCTCCGGCTCGGGCAAGTCCACCCTGTGCCGGACCATCAACCGCCTGGAGACCGTCGACTCCGGCACCATCGTCCTCGACGGCGAACCCCTGCCCGAGGAGGGCCTCGAAGGCCTTCACGAACTCGGAGAGCTCGATGAGGGTCATGCCCTCGAACTGCTCGAGCAGCTCGTCCTGGGTGAGCTTCGCCATGATGGCGGTCCTTCCACTAAATCGGCAGGTGCCGGGATGTACATGTCGGCGGGCGTGCGGCCCGCTGCGATCCGCGCCCCGCGATCACGCGGCGCAGATCAATGCGCGAGCCGAATTACTCGGCACCGCCCTGCTCGGCGAGCTTGGCGCGCAGCGCGTCCGCAGTGCGGACGAGCTTCGTCGGCAGCGCCTGGAAGAGCGAGGCAGCCTGGGACTGCTTGCCCTTCATGGCACCGGCCAGCTTGCTGAGCAGAACCTCGCGGGACTCGAGGTCCGCAAGCTTCTTGATCTCATCGGCGGACAGCGCCTTGCCATCAAGGACACCGCCCTTGATGATCAGGTTGGGGTTCTCCTTGGCGAAGTCACGAAGACCCTTCGCCGACTCCACCGGGTCACCGGTGACGAAGGCGACCGCCGTCGGACCAGCGAAGAGCTCGTCCTCCAGCGTGAACCCGGCCTCATTGGCCGCGATCTTGGTCAGCGTGTTCTTCACCACGGCGTACTGCGCGTTCTCACCGAGCGAACGGCGCAGCGTCTTGAGCTGCGCCACGGTGAGACCGCGGTACTCGGTCAGCACAGCGGCGTTGGAGCTGCGGAACTTGTCCGTGAGCTCGGCAACCGCGGCGGCCTTGGCGGACGTCGCCATGAGCCTCGGCCTCCTTCCGGGTGATTCGGACCGCTTAGGCGCGAGAAGGGGGCTTGGGCAAAACGAAACGCCCCGGCGCAGGCGCACGGGGCGTGACTCGACCGGGAGAACGACTGCTCTCGCGGGAGTGCTACCTCTTGTCACCTGCGCAGGTCGCCCGCAGCTAGCGGATCCTTCGGCCACCACACCTCCACAACGGAGGCACAGCAACGACCAGCGGTCTTTGGCTTCTGGAGGAGATTACGCGAGCGACCTGCGGTCAGGCAAATCGGACCCCTACAGCCCGGCGGCGCCGGGCTTCGGGCTGCCGGGAAGACCGCCCTCGTCCTTCAGGAGCTGGACGAGATCGACCGTCTCGCCGGTCGGGGGCGCCTGCACCTGGGCCTTGGCACCGTAGTCGGTGTAGTCGGCGGTGACCTTCGTCGAGCCCCGGGCGCTGTCGACGCCCACAACCATTCTCGTCGGCAGGTCGTCACGGTTGACCCAGAGGTCGATGTCGTATCCCTTGATGCCGGCCTTCTTCGCGCTCTCGACCAGCTTCTCGCGGTCCCCGGCGGTCATGACCCCGGCCGACCGGTTGCCCTTGAGCATCTCCTCAACGGTCAGCGCGCCCTTGTAATGCTGGGCCTGCCCGCCGTTGACCTGCTCCTCGCCCACCCGCTTGAGGTTGGGCGAGTCGAGCAGCAGGGCGGTCTGCCGGGACGGGTCCTGGTTCTCGTTCAGGCCGGCCGTCATCTGTCGCTGGAGCAGGGGGTTGCCGGTCTCCTTCGCGGCCGCCTCCAGGTCGATCTTGACCCACTTCTTGGCCCGCATCTCGGCGGGCGCGTCCTGCAGCATCCAGTCCGATATCTGCATGTACATGTCCTTACCGACCCAGAGCGTGCGGATCGCGGAGCTGTAACCGGGGCCCAGGTCGGGGAGGCCCGGAGTGTCCATGGTGATGTCCATCAGCGTCGGGTCCCAGCCCACGACGCCCTTCACGTCCACGGTGTCCACGCCGGCACGCACCGCAGGCACCGCCATCTTCATGTGCACCTTGGCCGACTTGGCGGCGCTGGTCTTCCTGTACGCCGCCTGGAGGGCCTGGACGGGCGTGCGGTCGGCTGCCGGGCGGCCGGCGCCCGCGGTCCCCTTCGCGTCGCCCTTCCTGCCGCTCTCGGCCGTACAGCCGACGGCTCCCGCGAGCACCGCCGCGGCGGACAGCGTGACGCCGATGCGCCGGAGTGCGGACGTTGACATGGTTCCCCCCACGTTGATGTGCGATCTTCCGTTTTCGGTGATTCGCACAATAACGCGAATGCCCGTCGGCGGGGCGGTAAAAAAGCCGCCGGGCCCCGCACCCAGAAAGGGTGCGGGGCCCGGCGGTGGAGTTCACACGCGGTGAGACGTCGCTCAGACGGTCTCGTCCTCGACGAGGAGGTTGCGGGTGCGGTTGGCGTCCACGGGGATGCCGGGGCCCATCGTGGTGGTGAAGGTCGCCTTCTTGATGTAGCGGCCCTTGGCGGCGGACGGCTTCAGACGGAGGATCTCCTCCAGCGCCGCGGCGTAGTTCTCCACCAGCTTGGTCTCGTCGAAGGAGACCTTGCCGATGATGAAGTGCAGGTTCGAGTGCTTGTCGACGCGGAACTCGATCTTGCCGCCCTTGATGTCCGTGACAGCCTTCGCCACGTCCATGGTGACCGTGCCGGTCTTCGGGTTCGGCATCAGACCACGCGGACCGAGCACGCGGCCGAGGCGGCCGACCTTGCCCATGAGGTCCGGGGTGGCGACGACGGCGTCGAAGTCCAGACGGCCCTTGGCCACCTCGTCGATGAGCTCGTCGGAGCCGACGATGTCGGCGCCGGCGGCCTCCGCGGCCGCAGCACGGTCACCGGTCGCGAAGACCAGGACCCGGGCGGTCTTGCCGGTGCCGTGCGGGAGGTTCACGGTGCCGCGGACCATCTGGTCGGCCTTGCGCGGGTCGACACCCAGACGCATGGCGACCTCGACGGTGCCGTCGAACTTGGTGGAGGAGGTCTCCTTGGCGAGACGGACGGCCTCGAGCGGGGCGTACAGGCGCTCCGCGTCGATCTTGGCGTCCGCAGCGCGGAGAGTCTTGCTGCGCTTCACTTCTGCTCCTGAATGGGTTGAGCGTGGAGTCGTGGTCCGGGCCAGCGCTTGGCCCTGCCACAAGAGGTCAACGGAGTCCGGTCAGCGACTCCGTCGCGCGGGACTGATCAGCCCTCGACCGTGATGCCCATGGAACGGGCGGTGCCGGCGATGATCTTCTCGGCGGCGTCCAGGTCGTTGGCGTTCAGGTCGGGCATCTTGGTGGTGGCGATGTCACGGACCTGGTCGCGGGTGATCTTGGCGACCTTGGTCTTGTGCGGCTCGCCGGAGCCCTTGTCCACGCCCGCGGCCTTGAGGATCAGCTTCGCGGCCGGCGGAGTCTTGGTGACGAAGGTGAAGGAACGGTCCTCGTAGACCGTGATCTCCACCGGCACGACCATGCCACGCTGCGACTCGGTCGCGGCGTTGTAGGCCTTGCAGAACTCCATGATGTTGACGCCGTGCTGACCCAGCGCGGGGCCGACCGGCGGAGCCGGGTTGGCGGCACCGGCCTGGATCTGGAGCTTGATAAGCCCCGTGACCTTCTTCTTCTTGGGAGGCATTGCTCTCTCCGGGTCCTAGTGAGAGTTTTTTTGCCATACGCACACTGCGCGCAGGCATACCGCACCACGATAACGGGTATCACGGCCGGTCCGAAAACCGAGCAGGTCAGACCGCCCCGAGGGGCGATCTGACCTGGTCGGCTGGCGTGTGGCCCAGAAGGTGTCAGTTCTTCTGGATCTGGTCGAAGCTGAGCTCGACCGGGGTCTCGCGACCGAAGATCTCGACGAGGCCCTTGACCTTCTTCGAGTCGGCGTTGATCTCGTTGATCGTCGCCTGCAGCGTCGCGAAGGGACCGTCGGTGACGGTGACCGAGTCGCCGACCTCGAAGTCCAGGACCTGGACCTCGACCTTGCGGCTGGGGGCCGGACGGCCCTCGGCCTCGGCGGCCTCCTTGGCGGCCTTCGCCTCGGCCTCGGGGGCGAGCATCTTGACGATCTCGTCCAGGGTCAGCGGGTACGGGTCGTAGGCGTTGCCCACGAAGCCGGTGACGCCCGGGGTGTTGCGGACGACGCCCCAGGACTCGTTCGTCAGGTCCATGCGCACCAGCACATAGCCGGGGAGCTTGTTCTGGCGGACGGTGCGGCGGTCGCCGTTCTTGATCTGGACGACCTCCTCCTGCGGCACCTCGGCCTGGAAGATGTAGTCCTCGACGTTGAGCGAGACGGCGCGCTGCTCGAGGTTGGTCTTCACGCGGTTCTCGTAACCCGCGTAGGTGTGGATGACGTACCACTCGCCGGGCAGGCCGCGCAGTTCCTCGCGGAGCTGGGCGACGGGGTCGACGACCTCCTCCGCCTCCTCGGCCTCCTCCTCGGCGGGGGCCTCGGCGGACTCGCCGGAGAGGGTCTCGTCGCTCTCGACGCGCAGCGCGGCCTCCTCGGCCGGCTCGCCGGCGGCGGACTCCTCCGCGTCCAGCTCGTCCACGGCGTCGGCGCCCTGGAGGATCTGGGTCTCGGTGTCTTCGCCGATCTCCTCCGAGGGAGCCGGAGCGTCCACGTCGGCCTCCGGCGCCTCGACGGGCTCGGCGGCGTCGTTCAGGTTCGGGTCAGACACGTGGCTGCTTCTTCCTGGCTTCAATATGGGCGGAACGTGCGAAGAGACGGCTCCCGCCGGGGAGTCCCCCGGGAGAGGCCGCCTTGCGCGCGGGTTCAGCGTCAGCCGAAGACGTACTTGACGGCCTGGTTGAACCCATAGTCAATCACGGTCACCAGACCAATGACGATGAGAACGAAGACGATCACCACGGTGGTGTACGTCGACAGCTGGCCACGAGAGGGCCAGACGACCTTACGGAGCTCCGCGACCACCTGGCGGTAGAACAGCGCGAGGCGGCCCAGGGGGCCCTTCTTCCCACGCTTGCCGCCACGGCGGCCCTTCTTTGCGGACAGCTCGTCCTCGGGACGACCGCTCTCAGGCGTCGCGGTGGAGCCAAGGGCTTCCGTCACTACGTCCTCACCTGAATCCGGGTCGTGGCCGTGCCGCGCCCGGTGGAGCCGCACGGCGGTGCATCAGTACGTACGCACGCACGCACCCTGGTGACGATGCGTGTAGCAGGGCCGAAGGGACTTGAACCCCCAACCGCTGGTTTTGGAGACCAGTGCTCTACCAATTGAGCTACGACCCTTTGTTCCCCCTAACCTACCGCATCCGGCCGTACGCGTGAGGTACGTGGAACGCGGCTTCCGGTGAGGGGCCAACGACGCATGAGTGTACGTGGTCCCGGGCCCGTCGTCGAACAGCTTCCTGCTCCGACGTCGCCGAACGGCCCCCGGAAGGGCCCGGGAGCCGCCTCAGGTGACGGGTCCGGTGGAACGCCCGTGCCCCCCTGTGGCGGGTCTGCGACCATTTCCCTCATGACCGCTGCGACTCCTTCCGAGCCCCCAGTCCAGTCCCCGACCGAGCGCCGGGTGTCCGCCCGTATCGGTTCGATCTCCGAGTCCGCCACCCTCGCCGTGGACGCCAAGGCCAAGGCCCTCAAGGCCGCCGGCCGTCCCGTGATCGGCTTCGGTGCCGGCGAGCCGGACTTCCCGACGCCCGACTACATCGTCGAGGCGGCCGTGGAGGCCTGCCGCAACCCGAAGTACCACCGCTACACCCCGGCCGGTGGCCTCCCCGAGCTGAAGACCGCCATCGCCGCCAAGACCCTGCGCGACTCCGGCTACGAGGTCGACCCCTCCCAGGTGCTCGTCACCAACGGCGGCAAGCAGGCCATCTACGAGGCGTTCGCGGCGATCCTCGACCCGGGCGACGAGGTCATCGTCCCCGCCCCGTACTGGACCACCTACCCGGAGTCCATCCGCCTGGCCGGGGGCATCCCGGTGCCGGTCGTCGCCGACGAGACCACGGGCTACCGCGTCTCGGTCGAGCAGCTGGAGGCCGCCCGCACCGAGCGGACCAAGGTCCTGCTCTTCGTCTCCCCCTCGAACCCGACCGGCGCCGTCTACTCGCGCGAGCAGGTCGAGGCCGTCGGCCGCTGGGCCGCCGAGCACGGCCTGTGGGTGCTCACGGACGAGATCTACGAGCACCTGGTCTACGGCGACGCCGAGTTCACCTCGCTGCCGGTCGTCGTGCCCGAGCTGCGCGACAAGTGCATCGTCGTCAACGGCGTCGCCAAGACGTACGCCATGACCGGCTGGCGCGTGGGCTGGGTCATCGGCCCGAAGGACGTCGTCAAGGCCGCCACCAACCTCCAGTCCCACGCGACCTCCAACGTGTCGAACGTCGCACAGGTCGCGGCCATCGCCGCCGTCTCCGGCGATCTGACGGCCGTCGAGGAGATGAAGGTCGCCTTCGACCGCCGCCGCCGCACGATCGTGCGCATGCTCAACGAGATCGACGGCGTCGTCTGCCCCGAGCCCGAGGGCGCGTTCTACGCCTACCCGTCGGTCAAGGGCCTGCTCGGCAAGGAGATCCGGGGCAAGCGCCCGCAGACCTCCGTCGAGCTCGCCGCGCTGATCCTGGACGAGGCCGAGGTCGCCGTCGTCCCGGGCGAGGCCTTCGGCACCCCCGGCTACCTGCGCCTGTCGTACGCGCTGGGTGACGAGGACCTCGTCGAGGGCGTCTCGCGCGTCCAGAAGCTGCTCGCCGAGGCGAAGTAGCCTGCGGCTCGCCCACCGTGTGCGGGGCCCCGGCCGAGGCCGGCCGGGGCCCCGTTCCTGCTTTCGATCCACTCCCCGATCAGGGAAACCGCCTTCCGGTCGCCGCGCCTCGTACGGCAGGATCGGCGAATGGAACGCGTGCGTGATCTCCGTCTGCTGCCGAAGGCCCATCTCCATCTGCACTTCACCGGATCCATGCGGTCCGCCACCCTGCTGGAACTCGCCGACAAGTACGGCGTCCACCTGCCGGAGGCGCTGAGCAGCGGCGAGCCCCCCAGGCTGCGGGCCACGGACGAACGCGGCTGGTTCCGCTTCCAGCGGCTCTACGACATCGCGCGGTCCTGCCTGCGCTCCGCCGAGGACATCCGGCGCCTGGTCCACGAGGCCGCCGAGGAGGACGTCCGGGACGGCTCCCGCTGGCTGGAGATCCAGGTCGACCCCACCTCGTACGCGCCCCGGCTGGGCGGCCTCATCCCCGCCCTGGAGATCATCCTGGACGCCGTCGAGACCGCCTCCCGCGACACCGGGCTGGGGATACGGGTCCTCGTGGCGGCCAACCGCATGAAGCACCCGCTCGACGCGCGCACCCTCGCCCGGCTCGCCGTGCGCTACGCCGACCGCGGCGTGATCGGCTTCGGGCTCTCCAACGACGAGCGCCGCGGCCTCGCCCGGGACTTCGACCGCGCCTTCGAGATCGCCCGCGAGGGCGGTCTCATCGCCGCCCCGCACGGCGGCGAGCTCTCCGGCCCCAGCAGCGTCCGCGACTGCCTGGACGACCTGCACGCCGCCCGCATCGGGCACGGCGTCCGCGCGGCGGAGGACCCCCGCCTGCTGCGCAGGCTCGCGGACCGCGGCGTCACGTGCGAGGTCTGCCCGGCGTCCAACGTGGCGCTGGGCGTCTACGAGAAGCCGGAGGACGTCCCGCTGCGGACCCTCTTCGAGGCGGGCGTCCCGGTCGCCCTGGGCGCCGACGACCCGCTCCTGTTCGGCTCCCGGCTGGCCGCCCAGTACGAGATCGCGCGCGAGCACCACGGCTTCACGGACGCGGAGCTGGCGGAGCTGGCGCGGCAGTCCATCCGGGCGACGCGCGCGCCGGAAGCCGTCCGGCGGGAGATGCTGGCGGGCGTCGACCGCTGGCTGTCCGAGTAGCCGGGGCCGCCCCCCGGCGCCGTGCGCTACAGGCTCACGCCGACGGTGACCGGCTCGTTCACCAGGGTCACCCCGAACGCCTCGCGGACCCCGTCACGGACCTCACGGGCCAGCGCGAGGAGGTCCTCCGTCGTCGCCCCGCCCCGGTTGGTGAGGGCGAGCGTGTGCTTGCCGGAGATCCGGGCCGGCCCGGCACCGTAGCCCTTGGTGAAGCCGGCCCGGTCGATCAGCCACGCCGCGGACGTCTTCACGTACCCGTCCCCCGCCGGGAAGGCGGGCGGCATGACGTCCGCGCCCAGCCGCTCCCCGACCCGGGCCAGGAACGCCGCGTGCTCCTCCGCGGAGAGGACGGGGTTCATGAAGAAGGACCCCGCGGACCACGTGTCGTGGTCCTCCGGGTCGAGCACCATGCCCTTGCCGGCCCGCAGCTTGAGCACGGTCTCGCGGGCGACGGCCGCCGGGACCCGGTCCCCCGCCTCGACGCCGAGGGCGCGGGCCGTCTCGGGGTACTTGATGGGCGCGGACAGCCCGCCCGCGTCCTCCAGCGCGAAGCGCACGCGGAGCACGACGTGCCGGTCGGGCTCCCGCTTGAAGCGGCTGTGGCGGTACGAGAAGTCGCACTCGGCGGCCGGGATCGTCACGACCCGGCCCTCGCGGCGGTCGTACGCCACGACCTCGGTGATCGTCGCGGAGACGTCCTGGCCGTAGGCGCCGACGTTCTGGATGGGGGTCGCGCCCGCGGAGCCGGGGATGCCGGCGAGGCACTCGATGCCGGCGAGCCCGGCCTCGACGGTGCGGGCGACGGCGTCCGACCAGTTCTCACCGGCGGCCAGCTCCAGCTTCGTGCCGTCGAGCACGAAGCCGCTCGTGGCGATGCGCAGGGCGGTGCCGTCGAAGCCCTTGTCGGCGATGATCAGGTTGCTGCCGCCGCCGATGATCAGCAGCGGCGTGCCCGTCCCGTCGGCCTCGCGGACGGCGGCGACGACCTCGTCGTCGGTCGTCGCCGTGATCAGCCGGGCCGCCGGGCCGCCGAGCCGGAAGGTGGTCAGGGGGGCCAGGGGGGCGTCGTGTCGTTCCTGCACGGGCACAAGGGTACGGCGTCGGCCAGCGGACGCCCCCGTACCCACTCCTTCCGCCGGCCTCAGGCGAGCCTGACCACGGCCCGGGACTGGCCCAGCACCTTCTGGCCGCCGCAGGTGGCGACGAGGTCCACGCGGACCGTGCCGCCCTCCAGCTTCTGCGCCACCTTGCCGCTGACCTCGATCACGGCGCCCTGGTCGTCGTTCGGGACGACGACCGGCTTGGTGAAGCGCACGCCGTACTCGACCACCGCGGCCGGGTCGCCGGCCCAGTCGGTCACCACGCGGATCGCCTCGGCCATCGTGAACATGCCGTGCGCGATCACGTCCGGCAGCCCGACCTCCTTGGCGAACTTCTCGTTCCAGTGGATCGGGTTGAAGTCGCCCGAGGCGCCCGCGTAGCGGACGAGAGTGGCGCGGTCGACCGGGAAGGTCTGCGCCGGCAGCTCGGTGCCGACCTCGACCTCGTCGTACGAGACCTTCGCTGCCATCAGCCCTCCTCGGCGGCGCGGGCCACCAGCATCGTGTGCGCGGTCACCACGTGCTCGCCGTCGGCGTCGTGGACCTCGCCGCGCACGGACAGCACGTCGTTGCCCGCCAGGGACTTGATCGACTCGATTGTCGAGGTGACCGTCAGCCGGTCGCCGGCCCGGACCGGGCGGGTGTAGGCGAACTTCTGGTCGCCGTGCACCACACGGTCGAAGTTGAGGCCCAGCTGCGGGTCCTGGATCACCAGGCCCGCGGCCTTGTACGTGATGGCGAACACAAAAGTCGGCGGGGCGATCACATCCGGGTGGCCGAGTGCCTTCGCGGCCTCCGGGTCGGTGTACGCGGGATTGGCGTCGCCGACGGCCTCGGCGAATTCGCGGATCTTCTCCCGGCCCACCTCGTAGGGTGCGGTGGCCGGATAGGTGCGTCCGACGAAGGACTGGTCGAGCGCCATCGGCTCGCTACCTCCTGGGTGGACCGGTCGGGGATACGACATGAGGCCACCCCCAGTAATTGGGGGCGGCCTCATGGCAGGTGTATACGCTTAGCGCGTCTCGCGGTGCGCCGTGTGGCTGTTGCAACGCGGGCAGTGCTTCTTCATCTCAAGACGGTCCGGGTTGTTGCGCCGGTTCTTCTTGGTGATGTAGTTCCGCTCCTTGCACTCCACGCAGGCCAGCGTGATCTTCGGGCGGACGTCGGTGGCAGCCACGTGAGTGCTCCTTGACGGACTGGACGGATTTAACGCAGACAAGAGTAGCCGATCGGAGGACCGACCCCGCAATCGGCTACTGTGTGTAGCGGTGACCGGACTTGAACCGGTGACACAGCGATTATGAGCCGCTTGCTCTACCGACTGAGCTACACCGCTTTGATGTGGGAGGGATTCCCCGCCCGAAGGCGAGGAAACCTCTCACACCAGAGCCCCAAAACGGAATCGAACCGTTGACCTTCTCCTTACCATGGAGACGCTCTGCCGACTGAGCTATTGGGGCGAGCGAGGAAGACATTACACGGTCTGCCGCCGAAGGTGAAATCCGTACTCGGCGCCCCCGGCGAAGGCCCCCGGGAAGGCCTCCGGGATGGCCCGGCGGAGACCGCACCGGAGACAACACCAGTACGACTATTCGCCGCCTGCGCGAAGCCGTACCGGACGCGTCCTACGCTCGGACCAGCTGCTGATCTTGCATGTCCCGGCCATGCCCCGGCCCCCGGAGGAGCGCGATGCCCGACAGCCAGCCGCAGCCCGCCAGAAACCCCGACCGCAAGCCCGACAGGAGCTCCGGCGACGACGCCGCCCCCGGCCCGTCGCACGGGGACGGCGCGCTGGTGCTGTGCGGCGCACGGCTGGCCGACGGGCGGATCGTGGACGTCCGGCTCAGCGGCGGCCGCATC
>NZ_JBFAPH010000147.1:0-15700 GCF_040675635.1 Streptomyces sp. NPDC049577 | reverse complement strand
CAGTTGCAGCAGCGTGTGCGAGGAGACCTCTATGTGAATGGTGGTCTCCGTGTCCGGCAGCCGCCGGTGGACGCGGCGCAGCCAGCCCGTGACGGCGCGGCTGCCGATGCTGCCGATGCGCAGCCGCACGCCGCCGACGCCGAGCGCCGCGTCGCGCGCGGCCATCACCAGGGCGGTCATCTCGGCGACGATCGGGCGGGCGCGGGCGAGGACGGAGTGGCCCAGGGGCGTGGGGCGGCTGCCGGTGCGGCCGCGGGTGAAGAGCAGACCGCCGACGGTTCCTTCGATGCGCCGGAGCTGGGTCGTCAGGGAGGGCTGGGTCATGCCCAGTTGCAGGGCGGCCTTCCGCACGCTGCCGGTGTCGGCGATGGCGCAAATCGCACGGAGGTGCCGGACCTCAAGCTCCACGTGGGGAGCATAACTGCGCCTCGTACGTCACACCAGACACATGACCGGACATGACAACACGTCGATGACCGGCGAGTGGCGCAGGGTAGGCGATTGGCTGACGCTATGGCCAATTGGCATCATCCGTATCACTGATAACGCGTCAGAGACTCAGGGGCACAACAGTTCACCCGTGAACCCCCGTCGCACGTCCCACCCGTGCGGCACCAGGGGTTCTCGGCACGAATGGAGTCCCCCACATGAAACGCTCCACCATGGCGCTCACCGCCGCGCTGGGCCTCGGACTCGCCGCGAGCATCACGGCCGTACCGGCGTCCGCCGCGACGACGACCGCGACGTCCGCCGCCGTCGCCCCGGCCCACCACGGCCACACCTCGACCGCCGCGAGCCGCGCGGCGTACGTGGGCTCCGCCGCCGAACAGGCCGACAACCAGGCGTTCTTCGACGCGGTCATGAAGTCCGCCAAGGCCAAGCAGGCCGCCTCGCCGGGTCTGCGCACGGTCACGGTCGTCTACGACGCCAGCAACGCGCCGAGCTTCGCGAACGAGATAGCCAACAGCGCCCGTATATGGAACAGCTCCGTCCGCAACGTCCAGCTGCGGTCCGGCAGCAACGCCGACTTCAGATACTACGAGGGCAACGACGAGCGCGGCTCGTACGCCAGCACCGACGGCCACGGACGCGGCTATGTCTTCCTGGACTACCAGCAGAACGAGGAGTACGACTCCACGCGCGTCACGGCGCACGAGACCGGCCACGTCCTCGGCCTGCCGGACCACTACTCCGGTCCGTGCAGCGAGCTGATGTCCGGCGGTGGCCCCGGCCCGTCCTGCACCAACCCGTACCCGAACTCCGCCGAGCGCAGCCGGGTCAACCAGCTGTGGGCGAACGGGCTGAAGGCGCTCGACAAGAACGTCTTCACGACGGTCCGCTGACGCCGTAACGGCGACGAGGGCCCGGTTTCCGTGCGGAGACCGGGCCCTCGTCGTGGGTACTTCTAGCGGGCCCGCGCCTCCGGGCGCGTCATCAGGAAGCCGGCCGCCGCGCCCGCCGCGAAGAGCGCGAACACCGAGACGGCCGTGCCGAGCCATGTCGCGCCGAGCCACTGGCCGCCGAAGTAGCCGAGGCTCACGCTGTACGCCGCCCAGGTCAGCCCCGCCAGGGCGGACCAGGGCAGGAACTCGGCCACGCGGCGGTGCATCACGCCCGCGCCGAGGCTGACCACCGACCGGCCGGCCGGTGCGAAACGGGCCACGACGACCAGCGGGCCGCCGCCGCGCACCAGGGCCGTACCGAGCTTCTCCTGGGCGGCCACCAGCCGGCGGGAGCGGGAGATGGCGCGGTCGAAGCGGTCGCCGCCGCGCCAGGCGAGGCGGTAGGCGACCATGTCACCGAGCACGGACGCGGTCGCGGCGCACATCACCAGGGCGAACATCTGGGGGAAGGCGGCGTGCCCGTGGACGGTCGCGTCACCGACGGCCCCGGCGGCGGAGCCGGCCGCCGCGGTGGCGGCGGTGATCACCAGGACCCCGCTCGGCAGCACCGGGAGGAAGACGTCGAGCAGCACGGACAGGCCGACGATCACGTATATCCATGGGCTTGTGGCCAACGCCCCCAGCTGCTCCAGCACGTCCTGATCTCCCGATACGGTCCCCCGCCGCGACGTCGCAGGGGAGCGGCAGGGGCGGCCTTGACAACCGTACAGCGTACGCCTTGGGCGTCCGGGGGATGAGCACAGGGTCCGTGATGTTGTTCGAATCACATACCGGTAGGGGTCCGGACGTACCGGACCCCTGCGGACGGGCTGCCCCCGCTCAGCTCTTGGCGCGGCCGAGGAGACGGTCCAGCGACAGCGCGCCGGGGCCGGTGAAGACCAGCAGCAGGAAGGCCCAGCAGAACATCGCCGAGGACTCGCCGCCGTTCTGGATCGGCCACAGCGCCAGGCTCTGGTGCACGTCGAAGTAGGCGTACGCCATCGAGCCGGAGCTGATGAAGGCCGCCGAGCGGGTGCCGGCGCCGAGCAGGACGAGCGCGCCGCCGACGAGCTGGATCACCGCCGCGTACCAGCCGGGCCAGGTGCCCGCCGGGATCGTGCCCCCGTGGCTGCCCGCCGCACCACCGAGCACTCCGAACAGCGAGGCGGCGCCGTGGCAGGCGAAGAGCAGGCCGAC
The DNA here is from genome assembly GCF_040675635.1 of Streptomyces sp. NPDC049577. NCBI lineage: Bacteria > Bacillati > Actinomycetota > Actinomycetes > Kitasatosporales > Streptomycetaceae > Streptomyces > Streptomyces sp. NPDC049577. Next base: position 13,121 of record NZ_JBFAPH010000147.1, on the reverse strand, counting down.
CACGATCCGGAAGAGGGAGAGCGCGTACGGGCGCGCGGCGTCGAGGCGCTCGGCGAGCGACGCGCCGGCTCCCGTGGCGGCGGGGGAGGGCGTCGCGGCGGTGGACGGCGCCGCGGCGGTGGACGTGGGGGGCATGGCAGAGCTCCTCGTGTCGGGGACGGGAACGACGAGGGGAACAGGTTAGGTACGCCTTATCGATGCTTGCAAGTTCAAGTTCTTTATTTCATGTCGCGTTCACACGGCTGCGGGAGCCGGGCACCGCGCCGAAATAGGCTGAGGCGCGTGCTCGCCGCCGCCGCTCTGCTCCCGGTCAACCCGGTCCTCGGCGTGGTCCTCGCCGTGCTGCTCACCGCGGCCGTCACCGTCGCGGCCCTCGCCCGCCTCGCCGACGCCCGCGAGCACGGCTACGCCCGGGCCATCGCCCTGGCCGGGCTGCGCGCGGCCGTCCAGCTGGCCGTCGTCTCCGCGCTCATCGGCTGGGTCGTCAGCGCGGTGCCGCTGCTGCTGTGCTTCGTGGCGCTGATGTTCGCCGTCGCCGTGCGGACCGCCGGGCGGCGTGTCACCCCGAACCACACCTGGTGGTGGGCGGCGCTGCCGATCGCCGCCGGCGTCTTCCCGGTCGTCGGCGTCCTGCTCGCGACCGGGCTCGTACCCGTGCGCGGCGTCGCCCTGATCCCCGTCGCCGGCATCCTCATCGGTGGCGGCCTGACCGCGACCGTCCTCGGCGGCCGGCGCGCCCTGGACGAACTGCGCACCCGGCACGGGGAGGTCGAGGCGGGCCTCGCCCTCGGCATGCTCGATCGCGACGCCCGCCTGGAGATCGCCCGCCCGGCCGCCTCCGACGCGCTGCTGCCCGGCCTGGACCAGACCAGGACTGTGGGGCTCGTCACCCTCCCCGGCGCGTTCGTCGGCATGCTGCTCGGCGGGGCCTCGCCGCTGATGGCGGGCGCCGTGCAGCTGTTCGTGCTGGTCGCGCTGCTGGCCGTGCAGGCGGTGGCGGTCGCGGTCGTCCTGGAGCTCGTCGCGCGCGGGCTGCTCCACCGGGACACCCGCGCCGCGCCGCCCCGGCCCCGGTCCCGTACCCTGGGGGGAGCAGAAGGGGAGTAGCTCTTCGCCGGAACGTCGACATACTGCCGGGCTTCGCCCCGGCCGGCGCCCGGAGGCCGCGTCCGCCCGTACCGGGCGAGCGGGCCAGCGAGACCTTCGGCCGCAGTGTCCATGACGCTGCCGTGCCGAAGCGACCCCTGAAACCTCTCGGGACCCTCTCGGCGCGGCAGTCCGCCCCCGACCCCCGAGGAATCCGAACCGTGTTCAGCATCACCGTCGCCGCCCTGGTCTTCGGCGTGATCTTCCTTGCCGAACTCCCCGACAAGACGGCCCTCGCCGGCCTCATGCTCGGCACCCGCTACCGCGCCTCGTACGTCTTCGCCGGCGTCGCCGCCGCCTTCGCCGTCCACGTCGCCCTGGCCATCGCCGCCGGCAGCGTCCTCGGCCTCCTTCCGCACCGGCTCGTCCAGGCCGTCGTCGGTGTGCTCTTCCTCGTGGGCGCGGCCATGCTGCTGCTGAAGAAGGACGACGACGAGGAGACGGTGAAGAGCCCCGCCGACCAGTCCTTCTGGAAGGTCTCCGGCGCGGGCTTCATGCTCATCCTCGTGGCCGAGTTCGGCGACCTCACCCAGATCATGACCGCCAACCTCGCCGCCCGCTACGACGATCCGCTCTCCGTCGGCCTCGGCGCCGTCCTCGCCCTGTGGGCCGTCGCCGGCCTCGGCATCGTGGGCGGGCGCACGCTCATGCGGTACGTGCCGCTGCGGCTGATCACGAAGGTGGCCGCGCTGGTGATGCTGGCGCTGGCCGGCTTCAGCCTCTACGAGGCCGCGGCCTGACGGAGGGCCGGACCCGGCCCTGTGGCAGGCTGGCCGCCGACGACGCGCGCGCGAGCGCGCACGGAACCGGTGCGGGGGAGCGTGCGATGAGGACGATCGGGCTGATCGGCGGCATGAGCTGGGAGTCGACGGCCGAGTACTACCGCCTGCTGAACGAGCGCACGCGCGACCGGCTGGGCGGCCTCCACTCGGCCCGCTGCGTGCTGTACTCGGTGGACTTCGCGGAGATCGAGCAGTTGCAGGTCCAGGGCCGCTGGACGGAGGCGGGCGAGATCCTCGCCGCGGCCGCCCGCTCCCTCCAGGCGGCCGGCGCCGAGCTGGTGCTCATCTGCACCAACACCATGCACAAGGTCGCGGACCAGGTCGAGGCGGCCGTCTCCGTCCCGCTGCTGCACCTCGCGGACGCCACCGCGGACGCCGTCCTGGCCGCCGGACTGCGCCGGGTCGGCCTGCTGGGCACCGCCTTCACCATGGAGCAGGACTTCTACCGGGGCCGCCTCGCGGCGCGCGGCCTGGACGTGCGCGTCCCGGACGCGGATGGGCGTGCGCTCGTGCACCGGGTGATCTACGAGGAACTCTGCCTGGGCGTCGTGCGGGAGGAGTCGCGCGCCGCCTACCGGAAGGTCATCGAGGACCTCGTCGCGGCCGGCGCGGAAGGCGTCATCCTCGGCTGCACGGAGATCGAGCTGCTCGTCCGCCCCGAGGACAGCCCCGTTCCCGTCTTCCCCACGGCACGGCTGCACGCGGAGGCGGCGGTGGACGCGGCACTGCCCCGGGCCTGACCTGGGCCTGACCCGGTGTGACCCACGTCGCACGCGATCGTGTCACGATCCCGGACCGGCCGGTGTCTACACGGTGGACCGGGCAAGGTGACCGGGTTCGCGAAGGAGGCCGGTGTTGAACGAGGGTCAGGTCTTCGCGGAGTGCCGGCCGCTGCTGTTCACGATCGCCTACGAGATCCTGGGCAGCGCGGCCGACGCGGAGGACGTGGTGCAGGACAGCTACCTCCGCTGGCACGCCGCCGACCGGGAGGACATCGGGCACCCGCGCGCCTACCTCGTGCGCACGGTCACCCGGCAGGCGCTGAACCATCTGCGCACCGCACGACGGCGCCGCGAGGACTACATCGGTCCCTGGCTCCCCGAGCCGGTCCGCACCGCTCCGGACGTGAGCGAGGACGCCGTGCTCGCCGAGTCGGTGTCCATGGCGATGCTGCTGGTCCTGGAGACGCTGAACCCGGACGAACGCGCCGTGTTCGTACTGCGCGAGGTCTTCGGCTACTCGCACCGCGAGGTCGCCGGCCTGGTCGGCAAGACCGAGACCGCGGCCCGTCAGATCGCGCACCGCGCCCGCGAACACGTCCGCGCCCGGCGCCGGCGCTTCGAGCCCGACCCCCGCACGGCCGAGGAGATCGTCGACCGCTTCCTGCGCGCGGCCGGCACCGGCGACGTCACGGCCCTGATGAACATGATGGCGCCGGGTGTGGTCCACATCTCCGACGGAGGCGGCCGGCCCGCCACCGCCCGCCGCCCGGTCATCGGCCGGGAGCACGTCGCACGGTTCGTCGCCGGGGTCGCCAGGACGAGCGGGCTCGGGGCAGCCGGGCCCGAGTTCGCGACCTACAACGCCATGCCCGCCCTGCTGTTCCGGGCGGGCGACCGGCCCGACCACCTGGTGATCTTCGAGATCGCCGGCGGCCTCATCCACGGCATGTACGCCGTACGCAACCCCGACAAGCTGGGCGCGGCCGTCGATCCGCGCCCGCTGGCCAGAAGGGACGACCCATGGAAACCGTGACGGTGCGCCGCGTCATCGCGGCGCCGATCGCCGACGTCTTCGCATGGTGCTCGACCACCACCAACTACACGCGTTCCCCCTTCGTCCTCAAGGCCCGCCTGGCCCGCCCGGGCCGCGGCGCGCCCTACGGCGTGGGCGCGATCCGGCAGCACACATGGCTGATCGGCTGGTTCCGCGAACGGGTCACCACCTACAACCCGCCGTACGACTTCGACTACACCGTCGAACGCAGCTACCCGCCGGCCCGCCACGAGCTGGGCCGCATGACCTTCACGGAGGTCGCCGAGGGCACCCTCGTCGTCTGGACGACCACCTTCCGGATCCCCGGCCCCCTGGGCGGGATCATCGCCCGCAGGATCGGCAAGCCGGTCATCTCCCACGTCTTCGGCAGGATCCTCGACGCGGGCGCCGGGGCGCTGACGGAGGGGCGGGGCGTTTTTCCGGCGCCGGGTTTCCGCCGTGAACCCGGCGAGTGACGGGGGACTTGGCCGGGTCAAGGCTTGAGGAGCTGCTCGAATGCCGTGACATTCGTTCCGTAGCGCACGTTCCAGCCCTCGAGGACGGCCGCTTTCAGGGTGTCGAGGTTGACCTCCGCCTCATTGCGGGGCGAGACGGCGCCGGGGACGTGCTCGTAGTTCCACACGATGACGTCCAGGAAAACCGGGGCCTTGAGCGACCAGCCCTGGTGCAGGAGCGCCTGAGAAATAGCCGGGTAGGGCGTGAAGAGTGGATTGGCGAGCCAGCTGCGCAGATCGGCCTCGGCGACACTGAAGTCCACGCCGATGCGGTTGAGCGCCTCGACGACGTCAACGGGAGGCGAGGTGCCTGGAGCCGAGGGCGGCGGCATCGGACGCCCGTCCGGTGGCGTGTGGGGGGCGTAGCCATTGGTACGGAAGATGCAGAAGATCCGTGGCTCGTCGGCGTGATAGGGGCCGAGGCGCTGGACGTGGACCTCGCCCGCCGTGTCGGTGATATCGAATTGCAGGTGCATGTCGTCTTCGCGTGGGTAGTTGTTGTCGTACACCCATAGCTGGACCACCTGACCACTCTGCTGGTAGGCGTAGGCGAGCACCTGGTGGTTCTTGCCGATGTCGAGCGAGTCGGTCTGGATCAGGCCGATCGGGGACAGTCTCCCCCCGTCGATGTCGTCGCGGATGCGCGGCCATTCGTCCCGGTACGTCACCCAGGAGCGGCCACGGGCAAGTCCGGCCACTTGAATGACCCCTTCGTCGCCGTTCGGGTAGAGCGGCGAGGAGTATCCCAGCCATCGGTGCCCGGAGCCGGTGATGTCGAAGCTGTCCAGCAGCCGGTCCCGGATGAACTGGAAGAGCGGGTCGGCCGCGGAGTCCGGGGCCGTCGTCGCGGCGGGCGGGAGCTTGCCGGCGGCGAAGTAGTCCATCGCGCCGAACGTCATCCCGCCGCACATTCCCGCGCGGGCCTGGGTGATCGGCAGCCATCCGTCATCCACCCGGGCGATTTCCAGGGCGCTGGCGGCGTCCCCGCCGAGCTCGTCGAGCAGTCGGTTCCAGAGGAATCCGACGGTCATCGCGGGAAGGCCGGGACTCCAGTGGTTCGAGAACTGGAACCCGTTGACCGACGGCGTGAAGCCGTGGACCTGGCGACGCGCGCTCTCCCGGAAGCGGATGACGAGCCGGGCCTCGTGGCCCTGACCACCGGTGTACGCCGCTTCGAAGCCCGGCGGCGCGAAGACGTGGAAGGTGTTCCCGTACGGGGACTCGATGAGAGGACTGTCGAAGTGCACGTACAGCTGACGCCCGGGGTCGCCGTCGATGTTGTACTGGACGCGGCCCTCGGTGCCGGACGTCGGTTCGATGAAGAGGTCTCCCTCGGCCCGCCACTCCGCGGTCGTGCCGGGAGCGATGGGGCTGGCCCGAGAGGGGTACCACGGGTCGGTCCAGTCCCCCGATTCCAGCTTGTCCGTGGCCCAGAGGAGCGGCACGGGCGACTCGTTGTGAATCTCTACGGCCATGCGTATGCGTGACACCGCGATCGCCTCAGCTCGTGATCACCAGGACGCGAACGATTCCGCACCCCTGACGGCAGGCCGGTGATATCCCTGGGCCCGCCACTTCACTCGGGCGTCCGCTCGGTGAGAGCAGCTCCCTTTCAGGCTCCGGCTGCGGTTCCGGCCCCGCAACTCATGGGCGTGATGACAGTCGGGGCCGCGCCGCATAATCGCTCGCCCGCGCCGCCCCCGCCCGGTACGTTCCCGGCGTGGAATCGACCCATGACGACGGCGGTACGACCGTCCGGCGCGCGGACGTGCCGGACGCGGGCGTGATCGCGCGGGTCCATGTGGACTCCCGGGCCGCCACCATGCCCTATCTGCCGCCGCAGAGGCGTACGCACGAGGAAGTGGTGTGGTGGGTGCGGGAGATCGTGCTCGCCGAGTGTCTCGTGTGGGTCGCCGAGCGTGGGGGCGAGGTCGTCGGGTACGCCGCGCTCGGTGGTGACGTGCTGGAGGATCTCTATCTGCGCCCGGACCTTCTCCGGCAAGGAATCGGCACGCTGCTGCTCGACGAGGTCAAGCGGCACAGTCCGGGCGGGCTGTCGTTGTACGTCTTCCAGCAGAACACCGGCGCCCGCGCGTTCTACGAACGGCACGGCTTCACCGTGGCCGACACCGACGACGGGAGCCGCAACATGGAGCGGCTGCCCGACATGACGATGCGCTGGGCGCCTGCGTCGTAGCGGAGCTCAGTCCGCGCGGCCCGTGGCCGCCACCGTCACGCCCAAGCCGATCATCGCGAGGCCGCCCGCCCCGCCGACCATCGACAGGCGGCGGTCCGAGCGGGCGAACCAGGAGCGGGCCGCCGAGGCGCCCAGGCCCCACAGGGTGTCGGTGATCATGCCGATGGTGATCGGGACCAGGCCCAGCAGCATCATCTGGAGGGGAACCCGGCCCGCCGAGTGGTCGACGAACTGCGGCAGCACCGCCGCGAAGAAGACGATGGCCTTCGGGTTGGTGAGGCCCACCAGGGCGCCGTCCGCGATCGTGCGGAGGTCACCGCGCCGCTCGCCCGCCGTGACCTCCATGGTCGCCGCGCGCATCTCCTTGCGGTGCCGGAACGCCTGCACGCCCAGGTGGACGAGGTACGCCGCCCCGGCCAGCTTCACGCCCGTGAACACCGCCGCCGAGCTCTCCACCACCGCGCCGAGGCCCCACGCCACGGCCGTCACCACGACGTACGAGCCGAGGAGGTTGCCGAGGACCGTGGCGAGCGCCGTGCGGCGGCCGTGGGCCAGGGCCCTGCCGATCACGAAGAGCACGCTCGGCCCCGGGATCACGATCACCAACAGCGACATCGCCGCGAACGCGAGAACGCTCTCCGTGGACACCATGCGTACGCCACCTCCTGGATTCCGTCGTGCAGGGGGCATCCAAACAGATGACCGATCCTCGTACCAGGCGCGGGCCCGCATGGCCCTACGGAAGGAGCCGCTGCTCCTTGGCCATGGCCACCGCGCCCGAGCGGGTTTCGACGCCGAGTTTGGCGTAGATACGGCCGAGGTGGGTCTTGACGGTGGCCTCGCTGATGAAGAGGGCCCGGGCGATGTCCCGGTTGCCGAGGCCGCGCGCGAGCTGCCGCAGGATGTCGGACTCGCGGTCCGTGAGGGCCGGACGCGGTGCGCGCATGCGGGCCATGAGGCGCCCGGCCACGGGCGGGGACAGCGCGGTGCGGCCCTCGGCGGCGGTGCGGATGGCGTGGAAGAGGTCGTCCGGCTGCTCGGCCTTGAGCAGATAGCCGGTGGCACCGGCCTCGACCGCGCGGGTGATGTCCGCGTCCGTGTCGTACGTGGTCAGGACGAGCACCCGGGGGCCGCCGGGCAGGGCCGTCAGCCGCCGGGTGGTCTCGGTCCCGTCCAGGCCGGCGCCCAGTTGCAGATCCATGAGCACCAGGTCGAGCCCGCCGGGGCCGAGCGCGGCCACCCGGGCGAGCGCCTCCTCGCCGCTGCCCGCCTCGGCGACGACCTCGATGCCCGGCGCGCTGGCGAGCAGGGCGCGCAGCCCGGCGCGGACGACGGCGTGGTCGTCGCACAACAGGACGCGCACGGACGGCGCCGCGGCGTCGGCGCTCACCGGGCGGCCTCCCGTTCGTGCGGGGGGAGAAGGGGCACGGCGGCCGAGACGACGGTCCCGTCCCCGGGGGCCGACTCGACGGTCAGGGTGCCGCCCAGGCGCTGGAGCCGGGCCCGCATCGCGGGCAGGCCGTGGCCGCGCTGCGGGCCGGGCGCGGGGGTGCGGGCGGGGTCGAAGCCGCACCCGTCGTCGGCGATGTCCAGGACGACCTGGTCGTCCAGACAGGTGAGCGTGAGCGCGGCCGTCCGCGCCCCGGCGTGCTCCCGGACGTTCGCCAGGGCACCCTGGGCGACGCGCAGCAGCGCGGACTGCACCGGCTGCGGCAGGGGCGTGGGCGTGCCCTCGACATGGCAGCGGGTCGCGACGGCCGACTCCCGTTCGGCCAGGCGCCGCAGCGCCTCGGGAAGGCCGCCGCCGGTGAGCTCGGCGGGGGCCAGGTCGTGGACGAAGCGGCGGGCCTCGGCCAGATTGGCCTCGGCGATCCCCGACGCCGTGCGGACGTGGCCGCGGGCCGCCGCGGGGTCCCGTTCCCAGACCCGGTCCGCCGCCTGGAGCAGCATCCGCTGGCTGGACAGGCCCTGGGCGAGCGTGTCGTGGATCTCCATGGACAGCCGGTGCCGTTCGGCGAGCGTCCCCTCGCGGCGCTCGATGGCGGCCAGGTCCCGGCGGGTGCGCAGCAGGTCGTCGATCAGCGCGTGCTGCTGCGCCGCCAGCCGGCGCATGCGCAGGAAGACGGCGGTGGCGATCGCGGCCACGGCGGGCGGGGCGAGGACGAGGTTGGGGTCGAACTCCCCGGCCAGCCGGAGCTGGGCCGCCACCACACAGCCGGTCAGCAGCGCCACGAGAAGCACGGCGGCCCGGTCCGACAGCAGGCTCAGCCCGGTGAAGAGCAGGGGCACCGCGCACCAGGCGAAGCTCGGCGCGAGGACGGCCAGGACGAGCCAGGTGCAGACGACGGCGCCCAGCCACACCAGCGGGCGCCGGCCTCCGGCCCGGGCCGCCCCGCCGAGGCCCTGCGCCGGACCGAGCACGTACAGCGCGGTGAGCACGGCGGCCAGGGCGATGATCCACGGGGTGCGGGGCTCACCCGGGTGGTGCAGCAGGAAGCGGGCCAGGGACGCGCCCAGGAGCAGCAGGAACGCCGCGTACAGCACCGCGTTCACCCGGCGCTCGTCCAGGCGCGCGGTCCTGCTCCCACTCGCCGCCGCAGTCGTCCTCGCCGGCGGCTCCTGCCGATCGCGCACCCGTCACCTCACCACACGTTCTGTTCCGTGCATCCGTTCTATATCCATGGTGCGTCGGCGGCATCAGCCGATCGGATGACGGAGGGGTCCGCCGATCTGCGCCGGGGTCGCAGACGGTCCGGCGATCCGGTGAGGGCGGCGCCGAACGGAGGATCGGAGGCAGGCGGTCACCGGACCGCTTCCGTCCTTTCGCTTTCGCAATCGAAGGAGTCCCGATGAAGACGCTCTCCGCGCTCTCCGCCCGTGCCCGTGTCCTGACCGCCGCAGCCGCCGTGGGCGCGGGGATCGTCGGTGTCGTCTCCGTGACGGCCGGGACGTCCACCGCGTCCGCCGCGCCGGCACCGGCGCCCGCGGCCGGGGCTTCGGTGGCGGGCAAGGACCTCGTCCGGCCCTCGCGGCTGAGCGTCGACGCGGCCACGCGTGCCGCCCAGGCGGCGCTGGCCGCCGCGCGGAAGGACGGGCAGAAGGTGTCCGTCGCGGTCGTCGACCGCGACGGCAACACGGTCGTCACGCTGCGGGGCGACGGCGCGGGCCCGCAGTCCTACGAGTCGGCGCAGCGCAAGGCGTACACCGCGGTGTCCTGGAACGCGCCCACGTCCGCGCTGGTCAAGCGGCTGGAGCAGGCGCCGAACCTCAAGGACATCCCGGGCACCCTCTTCCTGCCGGGCGGTACGCCCGTCCAGGCGGACGGGCAGCCGGTGGCCGGAATCGGCGTGGCGGGCGCGCCCAGCGGTGACCAGGACGAGAAGTTCGCGCAGGCGGGGGCCGCTGCGCTCGGCCGCTAGCCGGCCGTCCGGCGGGCCCTCGCCGGGGGTGCGGCCCGGTGCGGACACCGCCGGTCCGGCGCGTCGTGGTCGCCCGCCGCCGCGGTGGGCGCGTCAGCCCAGGACGCTCAGCACGATCCCGCCGTCCGCGCCCGCCTCGACCCGGATCCGGGTCAGGTCCGTCACGTGCGCGTCCGGCGCGTGCGCGGCGGCGCGCGGGCCGACGCCCACGACGTACATGCCGGCCGCGCCCATGCGGGCCTCGGCCAGCTTGCGGTCGGCCGAGGTGACCAGGGCGTGCGGGAGCCGGGCGAGGGCGGCCATGAAGGCGGGCGCGCCCGGCACCGGGACGACGCCGTCCATGTCGGCCGTCTCGGCCTCGAGCATGCGGCGGTTGTCGGCGTGGTTGAGCTCCATCGGCCGGCCGGGGAGGAGGACGGCCATGGTGGCGTGGCCCTGGCGGCCGTGGACGACCTTCATGACCTCGTCCGCGTCCAGGCCGTGCTCGCCGGCCCAGCGGCGCCAGCAGCGCTCGACGACGGCGTCGGAGTTGACGATGGTCCCGTCCATGTCCAGGAGGACGGCGTCGAACTCGCCGAGGGGCCGGGCGGTCCCGTTGGTCATCGTGCGCTCCTGAGCTCGGAAAGGCGAAAGCAAGCGGCCCCGTCCGCCGGTCAGGGAGGTGCGGGCGGGGCCACTTTGTTTTCTCACGATACAAAGCCTGCGTCCCGAACGCCAGTGCCCCAGGTCGGCCCCCCTTCCCGGCCCCGGGTCGGCCCCGGGTCGGCGTACCCCGGCGGGCCGTCGGCGGGGATCCGGCCCACGATGGAGGGAGCCCGTCCTTCAGGCCGCACTGTCGAGGAGCCGCCATGGCGCAGGACACCCCGGGCCCCGCCGTCACCACCGAGCCCGCCCCCCTACGGGGGCAGGGGCAGACGCGGCGCGGGGTGGGGGTGGCCATCGGGGCGCTGCTGCTCGGGATGCTGCTGGCGGCGCTGGACCAGACGATCGTCTCGACCGCGCTGCCGACGATCGTCAGCGACCTCGGCGGGCTGGAGCACCTGTCCTGGGTGGTCACCGCGTACATGCTCGCGTCCACGGCGGCCACGCCGCTGTGGGGCAAACTCGGTGACCAGTACGGCCGCAAGAAGCTCTTCCAGACGGCCATCGTCCTGTTCCTGGCCGGCTCGGTGCTCTGCGGCATGGCCCGGGACATGCCGCAGCTGATCGGCTTCCGCGCCGTGCAGGGCCTGGGCGGCGGCGGGCTGATGGTGCTGTCGATGGCGATCGTCGGCGACATCGTGCCGCCCCGCGACCGGGGCCGCTACCAGGGCCTCTTCGGAGCGGTCTTCGGCGGTACGAGCGTGCTCGGACCGCTGCTCGGCGGACTCTTCGTGGACCACCTCAGCTGGCGCTGGGTGTTCTACGTCAACCTGCCGGTCGGCATCGTCGCGCTGCTGGTCATCGCGTCCGTCCTGCACATCCCGGTCCGCCGCACCCCGCACCGGATCGACTACCTCGGCACGCTGCTGATCGCCAGTGTCGCCACCGCCCTGGTGCTGATGACCTCGCTCGGCGGCGTGAGCTACCCCTGGGCGTCCTGGCCGATCATCCTGCTGGCCGTCCTGGGCGTGGTCCTGCTCCTGCCGTTCGTGGCCGTGGAGCGGCGCGCCGCCGAGCCGGTGCTGCCGCTGCGGCTGTTCCGGATCCGCACCTTCACCCTGTGCTCGGTGATCGGCTTCGTCGTCGGCTTCGCGATGTTCGGCTCGATGACCTACCTGCCGACGTTCCTCCAGGTCGTGCACGGCGTCTCGCCGACGATGTCCGGCGTGCACATGCTGCCGATGGTGGCCGGCATGCTGATCGCCTCCACCGGCTCCGGGCAGATCGTCAGCCGCACCGGCCGCTACAAGGTCTTCCCGATCGTGGGGACGGCCGTCATGACCGTCGGGCTGCTGCTGCTCCACCAGCTCACGCCGGCCAGCAGCACGGCCACCATGAGCGCCTACTTCTTCGTCTTCGGCCTCGGCCTCGGCCTGGTCATGCAGGTGCTCGTGCTGATCGTGCAGAACTCCGTCGACTACGCGAACCTCGGCGTCGCCACCTCGGGCGCGACCTTCTTCCGCTCCATCGGCGCCTCGTTCGGCGTCTCCGTCTTCGGCACGATCTTCGCGAACATGCTCCGGCCGCGCATCGCCGACGCCCTCGCCGGGGTGCGCCTGCCGCCCGGCCTGCACCCCTCCGACCTCCAGGCCGACCCGCGTGCCATCGCCCGGCTGCCGGCCGGCAGCCGGGCCGCCGTCCTCGGCGCCTACTCCCAGTCGATCACCGACGTCTTCCTCTACGCCGTCCCCGCGGCGCTGGCCGCCTTCGCCCTCGCCTGGATGCTGCGCGAGGAGCCGCTGCGCGGCAGCGTCACCGCGCCCGAGGGCAGCGAGATCGTCTCCAGCAACCCCGTCGAGCGGTCCTCCCGTGACGAGGTCGCCCGCGCCCTGTCGCTGCTGGGCAGCCGCGAGGGCCGCCGGCGCGTCTACGCGGACATCACCGTCCGCGCCGGGCTCGATCTGCACCCCGCCGCCAGCTGGATGCTGCTGCGCATCCACCGCTACGGCTCCGCCGAGCCCTCCCTGCTCGCCGAGCGGGTCGACGTGCCCATCCGCGTCGTCACCGAGGCGGCCCGCCAACTGGAGGAACGCGGCCTCGCGATCCGGGACGGGCTCCCGCTCGTCCTCACCGGCGAGGGCGGCCGGCAGGCCGAACTGCTCTTCCGGGCCCGCGAGGAGGCCCTCGCCGAACTGCTGGGCGACTGGTGGACGGCCGGCCGGCCGACGGACCTCCAGGCACTGGTGCACGAACTGACGGCCGAGATGTGCGGGTCGGACGAGGAGCAGCCGCACGACGGCGACGCGGACCACCCCCGGCCGGACCACCGGCGGCCGTGACCCTCCGTCAAGCCGGCCGGCTGCCCCGCCGGGCCGACTGGCTGCCCCGCCGGGCCGGCCGGCTCAGAGCTCCTTGCCCAGCCACACCTCCGCGTACGGCCCGCGCACATACGGCGGGATGTCCGCGTACCCGTGCCGGGCGTACAGCGCCCGCGCCTCCGTCAGATCCAGGCGTGTGTTGAGCACGACGCGCCGCACGCCCCACTCCCGCGCCGCTTCTTCCGCCGCGCGCAACAGGGCCGGCGCCCCGCCCAGGCCGCGCCCGGCCGGGCGTACGAACATGCGCGTCAGCCGCGCTGGTCGGGATGGTCCGCTTCCCCGGCCCGGCGCTCGGCTGCGCGGCCGTCGTGGCCGTCCTGCTCGCCCTGCATGTACGCGCGCGGCCG
>NZ_JBFAPH010000146.1:0-15770 GCF_040675635.1 Streptomyces sp. NPDC049577 | reverse complement strand
CGTTGTCGGTCGTCGACCTTCAAGTCTGCCGTACCCGGCCGCCGGCGCAGCGCCAGGTCTGCTGCTCGTCCACGAGCTCGCGGACAGCTGGGGCGTGCGGACGCACGGGGTGGGGAAAGCGGTGTGGTTCGAGCTGGACGCCCAGGAGCCCTGAGCCGGTCCCGGACGGCCCAGGGCGCGGGCGTCAGCCGAACTGTCGCTCGATCTGGGCGAGTTTGGCCTCCAGCGAGTCAAGCCGCGGGATGGCCTGGGTGTCGTCCTCCGCGGTGAGGTCGATCGGACCGGGGCTGCTCACCGCCTGGAGCGGGCGGGAGCGAACCGGAAGCTGCCCCGGGTCGACTATGGAGGGCTCCGAGCCGATCTGGGCCGGCTGCGGCGCGGCCGGCACGGGTGTGCCCGTGACCTCGACCTGACGGCCGCCGCGGACCCGGCCGAGCACCCGGTGCTGCCGGTTGTAGGCCTTGAGCCGGGCGCGCTCCAGCCTGCCCGCCTCGCGGCGCTGGCGCCGGTGCTGCTCGCGTTGCCGCTTGTCCTCGCGGACCTCCTCGACGGCCTCGTCCAGCGTCCGCACGCCCTCCAGCAGCATGAGGGACCAGGCGCCGAACGTCTCGCGCGGGGCCCGCAGCCAGCGGACTATGCGAATCTGCGGCAGCGGGCGGGGCACCAGGCCCTGCTCGCGCAGCGCGGCCCGCCGGGTCTGCTTGAGCGCGCGGTCGAACAGGACCGCCGCCGACAGCGACATGCCGGCGAAGAACTGCGGCGCCCCCGCGTGGCTCATGCCCCGCGGGGCGTGCACCCAGTTGAACCAGGCCGCCGCGCTGGCGAAGGTCCACACCAGCATCCGGGAGCCGAGCGCCGCGTCGCCGTGGCTCGCCTCGCGCACCGCCAGCACCGAACAGAACATGGCGGCGCCGTCCAGGCCGAACGGCACCAGATACTCCCAGCCGCCGGTCAGCCCCAGGTTCTGCTGCCCGAACCCCACCAGACCGTGGAAGGACAGGGCGGCGGCGACCGCGGCGCAGCAGAAGAGGAGGACGTACGAGGCGCTGCCGTAGATCGCTTCCTTGCGGCGCCTGCGTTCCTCGTTGCGCTCCCAGGAGTCCGTGCCGGCCGCGTCGTCGGCACCGGGATGCCGGCCGCGCGCGTACACCGTCACCGCAACCACTGCCCCGATGAGCGCCACGGCACCGGGGAGCGCCCAATTCAGCGGTATGTCGGTCACTCTCATCTTGCGTCCCTTGCATAGCCGTACCGTGATTCGCGCGCCATCCTGACGGAATCCGGCCGGACGCCAAGGGGTTTCCCCGCAACTGACCGCCAATGGACGGCAAGGATATACGGAGAGCGACGAAAAAATTCGAACTGCCGCCGAGGTCAGGGGAATTGGGTTCTATTCAAACCACTCGATCGAATGACTCGGTCGATTCATTGTGCTGACACCCGATCGATGGCGGGGGTGCTTGAACAGGTAAGCCTTGCCTTATCCGTCATGATCGGGGTTTGACCTGCCGGACGGTTTGCCTATGGTTCGACTGAACACCAGGAGGACCCCCATGGAGCAGGGCAGACCCCACACCGCCGGACCCCGGCCCGACACCGCCCCGACGACGGACACGGCGGTGCGCGGCGAGCACGTCCACGGCGAGCACGTCCACGGCGAGCGCGCCCACGCCGCGTACCCGGACCGCGCGGGCGCGCTGCCGCCCGCCCGCCACATGCCGCAGCGGTACTCCGTGCGCGGCCAGGTCCTCGACGCCCTGCGCAGGGCGCTGGTGAACGGCGAGCTCGCGCCGGGCGAGGTCTACTCCGGGCCCGCGCTCGGCGAGCGCCTCGGCGTCTCCGCCACGCCCGTGCGCGAGGCGATGCAGCAGCTCGCCCTGGAGGGCGCGGTCGAGGTCGTGCCCAACCGGGGCTTCCGCGTCCTCACCCGCACCGCGCGCGATCTCGCCGAGCTCGCCGAGGTCCGGGCCCTGCTCGAGGTCCCCGCCGTGCTGCGGCTGGCCCGGACGGTCCCGGCACACCGCTGGGCCGAGCTGCTGCCCCTCGCCGAGCGCACCGCCGCCGTCGCGGCCGACGGCGACCGCGCCGCCTACGCCGAGGCCGACCGCGCCTTCCACCGGGCCCTTCTGGGCCTCGCGGGCAACCGGCGGCTGGTGGCGGTCGCCGACGACCTCCACCGGCGCGCGCAGTGGCCGGCGGCCGGCGTCCCCCCGGTGCCCGCCGACCTCGCCGCCGACGCGGCCGAGCACCTCGCCCTGGTGACGGCGCTGGCCGCGCGGGACGTCACCACGGTCGAGACGCTACTGAACAGGCATTTCGCCTAGGGCCGGGCCGGCGGGAGGAGAACTCTCCGCCGCGACGGCGACAAGCCTCAGCCCGCCGCCGGTCTGAGCTGCTCCGCCAGCCACGCCGGTACTCCGCCCAGCAACCGCACCAGCCGGCCCGCCTCCTCGCGCAGCCGGGCCGCCTC
This sequence comes from Streptomyces sp. NPDC049577, assembly GCF_040675635.1. Classification (NCBI taxonomy): domain Bacteria; kingdom Bacillati; phylum Actinomycetota; class Actinomycetes; order Kitasatosporales; family Streptomycetaceae; genus Streptomyces; species Streptomyces sp. NPDC049577. The sequence goes on along the minus strand of NZ_JBFAPH010000146.1, from coordinate 13,300 downwards.
GACCGGATCCGGGAGGACGGCCGCCAGCGAGGCCAGGGCCGGCGCGATGCCGATCAGATAGCCCAGCTCCTCGCGGATGCGCAGGGACTCCGTGAAGCCGTGCCGGGCCTCGGCCAGCCTGCCGTCGTGCTCGGCCATCGCCGCCACGTGCCGCCAGGTGAACGACAGCAGTAACCGGTGCCCGTGCGCCGCCGCGCCCGCGTGCGCCCGCTGGAACGCGGCCGTCGCGTCGGAGGGGTTCTCCGAGAGGTGCTGCGCGATCAGACCGCGCCGGAAGTCCAGCAGCGGGCGGGTCGGCGAGTGCGGCCCCAGCAGCGCCGCCGCGCGCCCCAGCGCGGACCGCGCCTCGTCCGCGCGGTCGCGTACGCCCAGCAGGGTGGACGCGTAGGCCAGGTGCCCCCGCTCGCAGGCCGCCGCGCCGCGCTCCTCGTCGTCCGTCGCCAGTGCCTCGGCAGCCCGTAGCGACTCCTCGGCGGCCTCCCACCCGTCGGCCGTGAACACACACCGCTCGGTCAGCACCGCCGTCCGCCGCAGCGCCGCGCCCGGCTCCGTCCCGGCGCGCGGCGCGAGCAGGGCGGCGGCGTCCTCCCAGCAGCCTCGCGAACGCAGCCGCCACACGGCTCTCCCGAGCGGATCATCACACTCCGGCACAGTGCCCTCCCCAAGCGCGCCGTCGAGCCAGAACGTCCCGGGAGGATTCTTGCCCAGCCCCGCCCCTTCCCGTAACCATGTCGCGGCACTGCGGCCACGCAAGAGGGGACGGGACCGGCTCTTCGGGGTCAGCTCATCCGCAGCGCCAGGAAGAAGTCCAGCTTGTCCTCCAGGCGCGACAGGTCGCGGCCCGTCAGCTGCTCGATGCGCCCCACCCGGTACCGCAGCGTGTTGACGTGCAGATGCAGGCGCGTGGCGCAGCGCGTCCAGGAGCCGTCGCAGTCCAGGAAGGCCTCCAGCGTGGGGATGAGCTCCGCGCGGTGGCGGTGGTCGTAGTCCCGCAGCGGGTCGAGGAGGCGGGCCGTGAAGGCGCGGCGGACGTCGTCGGGCACGAACGGCAGCAGCAGCACGTGCGAGGCGAGCTCCTGGTGGCCGGCGGCGCAGACGCGGCCAGGGCGGGCGGCCGCGACGCGGCGGGCGTGCCGGGCCTCCTCCAGGGCGCCGCGCAGCCCCTCCGCCGAGTGCACGGCGGCGCTGACGCCGAAGGTCAGCCGGCCGTCGTCGGCCAGACCGCGCGCGAGGGGCTCGCGCACGGCGCCGAGGAGCGAGTCGGCGTGCAGTCCGGCGGAGGCCGGGGCCGGCTCCTCCGCCCCGGTGAGCACGGCCGGCAGCGGCACCAGCGCCACCGCCTCATCGCCCGTGTGGGCGACGGCGATGCGGTCGGACGGCTCGGGCCCGGTGGCGTCCGGGTCGACGAGCACCTCCTCCAGCAGCGCCTGGGCCACCGGCCCGCCGGGGATGTCGCCGCCCTGCCACTCGACCCGGGCCACGACGACCTGCCAGTGCGGCGCCGTACCCAGACCGGGCAGCAGGACGGGCGCGGCCACCCGCAGCCGCGCGGCGATCTCGGCCGGCGCGGCGCCCGCCTGGACCAGCTCCAGGACCTCCTGCGCGAGCCGGCGCCGCACCGTACGGGCCGCGTCGCGCCGGTCACGCTCGACGGCGATCAGCTGGGTCACACCGTGCAGCAGGTCCAGCCGCTCCTCGGACCAGTCGCCCGCGTCCGCCTCGACGACCAGCAGCCAGTCGGACAGGACCGTCTCGCGGACGTCCCGCGCGGAGGCGGCGCGGCCGCTGCTGTGCACGGGGAACAGGGAGTACGTGCCGCCGCCGGCCGTGACCCGGTACGGGCCGCGCCGGCCGGTGCGCGAGGCGGCCAGGTGCTCACCCGCGAGGGCGGCGCTGACCTCGGCGGGCAGCTCCGGGCCGGCACCGGCCAGGGACGAGCCCGCGATGGGCCGGCCGGTGGGGGACAGGACCCAGGCCCGCAGGTCGAGGTCGGAGCCGAGCAGGTCCAGCACCACCTCGGGGCCGCCGCCCGCCGGGCCGGAGGTCATCAGCCGGCGGTGCCGGTCCACGACCGCCGCCAGGTCGCCGGCGCGCTCGCTGGAGACCTGCCGCACCACGTGCTCGGTGATGAAGGCGAACGACACGTCCTCGTCCACCGAGAACAGCGGCATCCGGTGCCGGCCGCAGGCCACCACCAGGTCGTCGGGGATCGAGGCCATCTCCGCCTCGCCCGCCGCCAGCCCGGCCACCCCGGCCGCCGCCAGGATCCGGACGAACCGCTCGGAGTCCGCCGGCTCCCGCCGCCACGCCAGGCCTGTCAGGACCAGCTCGCCGCCGGAGAGGTAGCGGCTCGGATCGCGCAGGTCGGTGGTCATCACGCCACGCACCGTGCGGTCCAGCTCGTCCTCCCCGCCGAGCAGCCGAAGCCCCAGCGCATCGGTCTCCAGCAGTGCGCGCAGCCGCATCGTGGTCGCCGCCGATCTGTCTTCTTGTCACGAGTGGAATGCCGTGGGGTTTCCACACCCCGCCTTTCGTTCGAATCTACAAGACATGTGCCCTGGCCAGCCAACCGCTTCATGGTTTCGGTGACTGCTGCCCGCCGTCGCGCCCTCGGTGTACTGGCTCACACACCGCTTTCCGAAGGCGTGAACGATTCGCTCGACCCCCCACCGCGTCGAGATCGAAAGAGACTTCCCATGGACTTCCTGCGCCCCGCCGACTGGGAGGAGGCGCTCGCCGCGAAGGCCGAGCACCCCTCGGCCGTACCCATCGCGGGCGGCACGGACGTGATGGTCGAGATCAACTTCGACCATCGCCGGCCGGACCGGCTGCTGGATCTCGGCCGCATCCGCGAGCTCCACACCTGGGAGACCGGCGAGGACCACATCCGCCTCGGTGCCGCCGTCCCCTACGCCCGCATCATCGAGCACCTGGGCGCGGAGCTGCCCGGCCTCGCGCTCGCCGCCCGCACCGTCGGCTCCCCGCAGATCCGCAACCGGGGCAGCGTCGGCGGCAACCTCGGCGCCGCCTCCCCGGCCGGGGACAGCCACCCCGCGCTGCTCGCGGCGGGCGCCGAGGTCGAGGCCGAGTCGGTGCGCGGCCGCCGGCTCATCCCGGTCGAGGACTTCTACACCGGCGTCAAGCGCAACGCCCTCGCCCCCGACGAGCTGATCCGCGCCGTGCGCGTCCGCAAGGCCGACGGCCCCCAGCAGTTCTCCAAGGTCGGCACCCGCAACGCCATGGTCATCGCCGTCTGCGCCTTCGCCGTCGGACTGCACCCGCTGACCCGCACGGTCCGCACCGGCATCGGCTCGGCCGCGCCCACGCCCGTACGGGCCCGGGCCGCGGAGGACTTTCTCCGGGCCGCGCTGGACGAGGGCGGGTACTGGGAATCGGGCCGCCCCCTGCCACCGTCCCTGCTCGGCCGGTTCGCGGAGCTGGCCGCCGGCGCCTGCAACCCGATCGACGACGTACGCGGCAGCGCCGCCTACCGGCGCCGGGCGGTCGGAGTCATGGCCCGCCGCACGCTCGGCTGGGTCTGGGAGGAACACACGAGGGGCGACACGACGGGGGAAGGGAACCCACGATGCGCGTGACGTTCACGGTCAACGGCCGCCCGCAGCAGGCCGACGACGTGTGGGAGGGCGAGTCCCTGCTGTACGTGCTGCGCGAGCGCCTGGGCCTGCCGGGCTCGAAGAACGCCTGCGAGCAGGGCGAATGCGGCTCCTGCACGGTCCGCCTGGACGACGTGCCGGTGTGCGCGTGCCTGGTGGCCGCGGGCCAGGCCGAAGGGCGGCGGGTCGACACGGTCGAGGGCCTCGCGGAGCGCCACGGCGCACCACGCGGCGGGCTCGCCCCCGTGCAGCAGGCGTTCGTCGACGCCGGCGCCGTCCAGTGCGGCTTCTGCACCCCCGGACTGCTCGTCGCCACCGACGACCTGCTGGAACGCGTGCCCGACCCCTCCGACGCGGACATCCGCGAGGCCCTCTCGGGCAATCTGTGCCGGTGCACCGGCTACGAGAAGATCCTCGACGCCGTGCGCCTGGCCGCGGCCCGCACGGGAAAGAGGAACTGACCATGCGCGTCACCCGCACCCCCACCGGAGCGACCCGGGGCAGCGGCACCAGGGGCGGCATCGGGGAATCCGCCCTCCGCCCCGACGGCACGCCCAAGGTCACCGGCGAGTTCGCCTACGCCTCCGACCTGTGGCACGAGGACATGCTGTGGGGCTTCACCCTCCGCAGCCCGCACGCGCACGCCCGGATCGGCTCCGTCGACGTCTCCGCCGCCCTCGCCGTGCCGGGCGTGTACGCCGTCATGACCCACGCCGATCTGCCGGCCGCGACCCGCTACGGGCTGGAGATCGAGGACACCCCCGTCCTCGCCGAGGGCGTGGTGCGGTACCACGGCGAACCCGTCGCCCTCGTGGCCGCCGACCACCCCGAGACCGCCCGCCGCGCCGCAGCCAGGATCCGGGTCGCGTACGAGCCCCTGCCCGTCGTCACCGACGAGGCGACCGCCCTCTCCCCGGACGCGCCGGTCCTCCACCCCGGTCGCACCGACGACCACGCCCGCCACGTCCCGCACCCCAACATCGTGCACCGCCAGCCCGTCGTCCGCGGCGACGTCGCCGCCGCCCGGGCCCGCGCGGACGTGGTCGTCTCGGGCACCTACGAGGTGGGCATGCAGGACCAGGCCTTCCTCGGCCCCGAGTCCGGGCTCGCCGTGCCCGCCGAGGACGGCGGCGTCGACCTGTACATGGCCACCCAGTGGCTCCACGCCGACCTGCGCCAGATCGCCCCCGTCCTCGGCCTGCCCGAGGAGAAGATCCGCATGACGCTCTCCGGCGTCGGCGGCGCCTTCGGCGGCCGCGAGGACCTCTCCATGCAGGCCCACGCCTGCCTCCTCGCCCTGCGCACCGGCAAACCCGTCAAGATCGTCTACAACCGCTTCGAGTCCTTCTTCGGCCACGTCCACCGCCACCCCGCCACCCTCGCCTACGAGCACGGCGCCACCCGCGACGGCCGGCTGCTCTACGTCCGGGCCCGCATCGTCCTCGACGGCGGCGCCTACGCCTCCTCCTCCCCGGCCGTCGTCGGCAACGCCGCCTCCCTCGCCGTCGGCCCGTACACCGTCGACGACGTGGACGTCGAGGCCCTCGCCCTCTACACCAACAACCCGCCCTGCGGGGCGATGCGCGGCTTCGGCGCCGTCCAGGCGTGCTTCGCCTACGAGGCGCAGATGGACAAGGTCGCCGCCGAACTCGGCCTGGATCCCGTCGAGTTCCGGCAGCGCAACGCCATGACACAGGGCGCGGTCATGCCGACCGGCCAGATCGTGGACTCCCCGGCACCCGTCGCCGAGCTCCTGCGCCGCGTCAAGGCCCGCCCCCTGCCGCCCGAGCGCCAGTGGGAGACGGCCGGCGGCACACCGGACGTACGGGCCCTGCCCGGCGGGCTGTCCAACACCACCCACGGCGAGGGCGTCGTCCGGGGCGTGGGCTACGCGGTGGGCATCAAGAACGTCGGCTACTCCGAGGGCTTCGACGACTACTCCACCGCCCGGGTGCGGCTCCACGCCGTCGCCGGGGAGCCCATCGCCACCGTGCACACCGCGATGGCCGAGGTCGGCCAGGGCGGGGTCACCGTGCACGCCCAGATAGCCCGCACCGAGCTCGGCGTCGCCCGGGTCGGCCTGCACCCCGCCGACACCCGGGTCGGCTCGGCCGGCTCCACCTCCGCCTCCCGGCAGACCTATGTCACCGGCGGCGCGGTCAAGGCGGCCTGCGAAGCCGTCCGCGAGCAGGTCCTCGCACGGGGCCGGGCCCGCTTCGGCACCCACCACCCCGCCTGGGCCACCGCCGAACTCCTGCTGGAGGACGGCAAGGTGGTCACCGACGGCGGCGAGGTCCTCGCCGCACTGGCCGAGGTCCTCGACGACGAGACCGTCGAGGCCGAGGTCGAATGGCGGCACCGCCCCACCGAACCGTTCGACGTGCGCACCGGGCAGGGCTTCGGCCACGTCCAGTACTCCTTCGCCGCCCACCGCGCCGTCGTGGAGGTCGACACCGAACTGGGCCTGGTCAAGGTCGTCGAACTGGCCTGCGCCCAGGACGTCGGCCGGGCCATGAACCCCCTCGCCGTCGTCGGCCAGATCCAGGGCGGCAGCACCCAGGGCCTCGGCCTCGCCGTGCTGGAGGAGATCGTCGTCGACCCGGCCACCGCCCGGGTCCGCAACCCCTCCTTCACCGACTACCTCATCCCCACCATCCTCGACACCCCCGCCATCCCGGTCGACCTCCTCGAACTCGCCGACATCCACGCCCCCTACGGACTGCGCGGCGCCGGCGAGGCCCCCACCCTCTCGTCGACCCCCGCCGTCGTCGCCGCCGTGCGCCACGCCACGGGCCTCGCCCTGAACCGGGTGCCCGTGCGCCCGGAGCACCTCACCGGCACCTGACCGGGCCGCCCCGCCCGCGTACCGCTCGCCGTCTCGGGCCGTCCCCCGGGTCGCTCTTGCCCACCTCGGGAGCAGTCACCATGACCCACGCACCAGCGCGGCGGCCCGGCACCGCGGCGGAGGATGCGGGCGCCTGCCCGCGCCCGCCCGCCGGGCGGTCCCGGCTCGACCGGTACTTCCACATCTCCGCCAGGGGCTCGACGCTCGCACGGGAGGTCCGCGGCGGCCTCACCACCTTCATGGCGATGAGCTACATCCTGCTGCTCAACCCCCTGATCCTGTCCGGCCCCGACGCCGCGCACCACACCCTCGGCCACGCGGGCCTGATCACCGCCACCGCGCTCGCCGCCGCCGTCAGCACCCTCCTCATGGGCCTGGCCGGGCGGGTGCCGCTGGCGCTGGCCGCCGGGCTGGGCGTCTCCGGCGTGCTCTCCACCCAGGTGGTGCCCCACATGACCTGGCCGCAGGCGATGGGCATGTGCGTCGTCTACGGAGCGGTGATCGTGCTGCTGGTCCTCACCGGGCTGCGCGAGCGGGTCATGAACGCCATCCCGCTGCCGCTCAAGCACGCCATCACCATGGGCATCGGCATGTTCATCGCCCTCATCGGCCTGGTGAAGGCCGGCTTCGTGCACGCCGCCAGGAGCGGCGGCCCGGTCAGCCTCGGCCCGGCCGGCGAGCTCACCGGCTGGCCCGTCCTCGTCTTCTGCCTCACGCTGCTGCTCATCTTCGTGCTCCAGGCCCGGGAGGTCCCCGGCGCGATCCTCATCGGCATCGTCGCCGGCACCGCTCTGGCCGCCCTGGTCACCGCGGCCGGCGACCTCGGGCCGCGCACCTGGCAGAACGGCCCGCCCGAACTGACGGGCGGCGCCGTGTCGATGCCCGACTTCTCCCTCCTCGGCCATGTCGAGTTCGGGGGCTGGGGCGCGGTCGGCGCGGTGAGCGTCGGCATGATCGTCTTCACGCTGGTGCTCGCCGGGTTCTTCGACGCGATGGCCACCGTCATCGGCGTGGGCACCGAGGCCGGGCTGGCCGACGACCGCGGCCGCATGCCCGGACTGAGCACCGCGCTCCTCGTCGACGGCGCCGGCGGCGCGATCGGCGGGCTGACCGGCGCCTCGGGCCAGACCGTCTTCGTCGAGTCCGCCACGGGCGTCGGCGAGGGTGCCCGCACCGGCCTGTCGTCCGTGGTCACCGGACTCCTCTTCGCCGCCTGCCTGTTCTTCACCCCGCTCACCCGCATGGTGCCCGGCGAGGTGGCCGCGGCCGCCCTCGTCGTCATCGGCGCCATGATGATGGGCAACGCCCGCCACATCGACTGGACCGACCGCGCGGTGGCCGTCCCCGCCTTCCTCACCGTGGTCCTCATGCCGTTCACCTACTCCATCACGGCGGGCGTCGGCGCCGGCGTCATCGCCTATGTGGCGATCAGGAGCGGCCAGGGCAGGTGGCGCGAGCCCGGCGCCTTCATGTGGCTGCTCGCCGCGGTCTTCGCGGGCTACTTCGCACTCCACCCGATCGAGCAGTGGCTCGGCGTCAGGTAAGGGGACGGACCGTGCTGGACATCGCCGGAGAACTGCACCGCTGGTGCGAGGAGGGACGCGACTTCGCGGTCGCCACCGTCGTCGCCGTACGCGGCAGCGCACCCCGCCGGCCGGGCGCCGCGCTCGCCGTGGCCGCGGACGGCACCGCGGTCGGCTCGGTGTCGGGGGGCTGCGTCGAGGGAGCCGTGTACGACCTGTGCCGGGAGGCCCTGGAGAGCGGCGAGAGCGTGCTGGAACGCTTCGGCCACTCCGACGAGGACGCCTTCGCCGCCGGGCTGACGTGCGGGGGAGTCATCGACGTCCTCGTCACCCCGGTCCGCGCCCAACGCGCCGTCCTCGCCGCCGCGCTGGCCGGCACCGCGCAGGGGAGGACGGCGGCGCTCGCCCGCGTCGTCTCCGGCCCGCCCGGCCACCGGCGTCCACCGGAAGCGCGGCACCCGCCGTTCCAGGAACGCGGCCGCGCCCTCCGCCATGTCGCCGCTGCGCCGCGCCTCCTCGGTCCAGTACGTCAGCCGCTCCGCGCTCACCGTCTGGGCCGCCGCGAACTCCTTCGCCGCCACCTGCGTCAGCTGCGAGCGCGAGGCGAGCACCGCGGCGAACCCGGCGACCCGCCCGGCGAGCGCCTCCGGCGCCAGGACCTCGTCGACCAGCCCGGTGCGCAGGGCCCGGTCCGCGCCGATCAGTTCGGCGGAGAAGAGCAGGTACTTGGCCGTCGCCGGCCCGACGAGCGAGACCAGCCGCCGCGTGGAGGACGCGGAGTAGACCACGCCCAGCCGCGCCGGGGTGATGCCGAAGGACGCGTCGTCGGCCGCGAAGCGCAGGTCGCACGCGGCCGCCAGCTGGCAGCCGCCGCCCACGCAGTAGCCGCGCACGGCCGCGATGGTCGGCTTGGGGAAGGCGGCCAGTGCCTCCTCGGCCGCCACGGCCAGTTCCTGCGGCTCCTCGGCGCGGCCGGCGGCCAGTGAGGAGATGTCCGCACCGGCGCAGAACGTGTCGCCCTCGCCGGTCAGCACGAGCACCCGCACGGCGGGATCGGCGGCGCAGCGCCGCAGCAGCCCGGGCAGGGCCCGCCACATGTCGTTGGTCATGGCGTTGCGCTTGGCCGGATGGGCGATGCGCACGGTCGCGGTGGCGCCGTCGACGTCCAGGTGCAGTGCGGGCTCCATGCGCGGATGCTATCGACACCGCGTACGAGACCAAGGCGACGCAGCCCCGGCCAGGAACAGTCGCGGGTGTGACGGCGGCATACGCACCCGGTCAAAACCCGTCGAAAGCCGGTGACTTCCGTTCAGGATGCCGGTATGGACCCTCATATTCCCAACACTCGACGATGTGCGGTCGGTTCAGGGTGAACGGTGAGGGGTTGGTATCGGACATGGAGATGCTCGGGAGCGTCCCGCCCGGACCGGGCCGGACACCCACGCCCCCCGGACCCGCCGCCCACGACGGGACCTGGCGGTTCACCGCCCCCGCCCTCGACTGCTCCGTGCCCCGCGCCCGGCACGCCGTCCGGGAACTGATCGGCGGTCGGCGGGTGCCGCTGTGCGAGGAGTCGCTGGACGGGCTGCTGCTGATCGTCTCCGAGCTCGTCACCAACGCCGTGCGGCACGCGGCGCTGCTCTCCCCGGAAGTGGTCGTGGAAGTGCGTGTGGCCGACGGCTGGGTGCGGGTGGCCGTCGAGGACGACCACCCCTACCGGCCCAAGCCCCTGCAGGCGGACGAGGAGTGCACCGGCGGCCGGGGTCTGCTCCTGGTCCAGGCCATCGTGGACGAGGCCGGCGGCCGGTGCGACGTCGAGCACACCGCGAGCGGCGGCAAGGTGGTCTGGGCCGCCCTGCCGCTCCTCCCGGCGCTGTCCGCGCCGGCCGCCGGCCTGCCCGCTACCAGCCCGCGCCGGCCCCGGTGACCTCGCGGATCGCCGGCCGCGCGGCGTCCAGCACCGTCATGAACCACGCCGAGAAGGTGCCGCGCCCGCGCAGCTCGTCGAGCTCCGCCGGGGTGACGAACGCGGTGTCGGCGATCTCCTCCGGGTCCGGCCGCGGCTCCGCCCGGACGAGACCGACGAAGAGGTGGTTGTACTCCTGCTCGACCAGACCCGAGGCCGGGTCGGGGTGGTTGTAGCGCACGGTGCCCGCCTCGCGCAGCAGCGCCGGCGCCAGGCCCAGCTCCTCGCCCGTACGGCGGGCGGCGGCGACGAACGGCGGCTCACCGGGGTAGGGGTGGCCGCAGCAGGTGTTCGACCAGACGCCGGGGGAGTGGTACTTCCCCAGCGCCCGGCGCTGCAGCAGCAGCCGGCCGCGGTCGTCGAAGAGGAAGACGGAGAAGGCGCGGTGCAGCCGGCCCGGCGCGAGGTGGGCGGAGACCTTCTCGGCGGTTCCGATGGTTCTGCCGTTCTCGTCGACCAGTTCCAGCATGATCGGTTCAGCGGCGGCGTCGTCGGAGGCGGGGACCGCTGCGGCGTCGGTGGAGCGGTCCGTGGCTGATGTGATCGGCATTGACCATCCTCGTTGTCGGTCGTCGACCTTCAAGTCTGCCGTACCCGGCCGCCGGCGCAGCGCCAGATCCCGCAGAGTTCGATGACGCGGAGTTCAATGACAGAGGCCGGCCTCGTGCGCGGCGTGGCCGCTGGGCTCCAGCTGGAAGGTGCAGTGCTCCACGGCGAAGTGCTCGCCCAGGCAGCCCTGGAGGTCATGGAGCATCTTCTCGTGCCCGGCCGAGTCCAGCGCGGCGGGATCCACCACCACATGGGCCGACAGCACCGGCATGCCCGATGTGATCGTCCACACATGCAGGTCGTGCACGTCCTCCACGCCCGGCAGCCCCAGGATGTGCGCCCGCACCTCGGTCATGTCCACGTTCCGGGGCGCGGCCTCCAGCAGCACGTCCAGTGCCTCCCGCAGCAGCTTCACCGTCCGCGGCACGATCATCAGGCCGATCAGCAGCGAGGCGACGGGGTCGGCCTGCGTCCAGCCCGTCGCCATGGTGACCAGCGCCGAGATCACCACGGCCAGCGAGCCGAGGGCATCCGAGAGGACCTCCAGGAACGCCCCGCGGACGTTCAGGCTCTCCTTCTGCCCGCGCATCAGCAGCGCCAGCGAGATCCCGTTGGCCACGACGCCGACCAGACCGAAGACGACCGTCTGCCCGCCCGGCACCTCGGTCGGGTTCGCGAGCCGTTCGACGGCCTCGTAGAGGATGAAGCCGCCCACGCCCAGCAGCAGCAGGCAGTTGAGCAGGGCCGCCAGGATCTCCGCCCGGGCGTAGCCGAAAGTGCGGCGGCTGGAGGCCGGCCGGCCGGCGAAGTGGATGGCCAGCAGCGCCATGGACACCCCGATGGCGTCCGTCGCCATGTGGCCCGCCTCGGCGAACAGCGCCAGCGAGCCGGTGATCAGGCTGCCGGCGATGTACGTCAGCAGGACCGTCAGGGTGATGCCCAGCGCCATCCGCAGCCGCCCCCGGTAGGCGGCGGCCGCGGTGCCGTTCGTCCCGGGCGGCGGCCCCCCGTGCGCGTGGCCGTGGTCGTGACCCGCTCCCATGAATGCCGCCTCCGCAATCGCTCGACGTGACGGCCGGCGGGCGCCGGCCGAGACCTCAGTGAACTACGGGTGCGGGGCCTTGGCAACGCGGCGATGAACACCGTTGTCATTGCCTCTGACCTGCGACGATGCTCCGGCCGGGTGATCAGCGAAGACGTGCCTCGGGGTGGTGCAGACACCAGCCTTCCCAGGCCGAGACGACCATGGAACGGAGGTCGTGCCGCGCGCTCCAGCCGAGCTCCCGGGTGATCAGCTCGTTGGACGCGACGACCCGTGCGGGGTCACCCGGACGGCGCGGCTCCACCAGGGGGGCCGGCTCGGTGCGTCCGGTCACCTCGGCGATGACGTCGGCCATCTCGCGCACCGACACCCCGCGCCCGGTGCCCACGTTCAGCGTGAGGTCCCCCGCACCGCTCCGCTCCCCGAGCCGTCGGGCGGCGGCCAGGTGGGCGGTGGCCAGGTCCTCGATGTGGATGTAGTCCCGGACGCAGGTGCCGTCGGGGGTGTCGTAGTCGTCACCGAAAATCCGCGGCCGCTCGCCCCGGGTGATCCGGTCGAACATCATCGGGATGATGTTGAAGACACCGGTGTCCGCCAGCTCGGGCCGGGCCGCGCCGGCCACGTTGAAGTAGCGCAGGCACGCGGTCGAGATCCCGTGCGCCGCGCCCGTCGCCCGGACCAGCCACTCGCCGGCCAGCTTGGTCTCGCCGTAGGGGTTGATCGGCGCGCACGGGGTGTCCTCGGTGACCAGATCCACGTCCGGCATGCCGTAGACGGCCGCGGAGGAGGAGAAGACGAAGCTGCGGACCCCGGCGGCCACGACCGCCTCCAGCAGCACGGTCAGCCCGTGCACGTTCTCGCGGTAGTACAGCAGGGGCCGCTCCACGGACTCCCCGACCTGCTTCTTCGCCGCCAGGTGCACCACTCCGGTCACACCGTGCTCCGCGAACGCGCGGTCGAGCAGTTCCCGGTCCGCGACCGAGCCGCGCACCAGCGGGACGCCCTCCGGCAGCCGGCCGGCCACACCGCTGGACAGATCGTCCAGGACGGCCACCCGCTCCCCGGCCTCCGTCATCGCCCGCGCCACGTGCGCCCCGATGTAACCCGCACCGCCTGTGATCAGCCACGTCATGACGGCACCCTAATCCAGCCGGGGGAGGGGCCCGCCTCAGGCGGCCGCCGGGTTTGTCCGTCAAGGCGCCGTACGTCCGCGCGGCCCACCATCGGGGGAACCACGGCGGCCTCCCATGCGTCCTTCCCCTGGCGGGAAGCGCGGGTGCACCTGCGATGAACGGCGTCTTCCGGTGATCCGATAGCCTCTGCCGACGTGCCGCGCCGCCGCCCCGCAGCCGGGGCCCGCGCGGCCGTGCCCTCCCCGGCTACCGCCGGGGCGCCCCCGGCCCGCCGCGTCCCGCGGAGCCCGGGGCGGCCACACCAGCTTCAGGGGCCAGCTTCCAAGGAGTGAGTTCGTCTGCCGACCGCCATCCTCACCGGTACGCCGCCCGCCGGCTCCTCCCTGGAGGACGACCTGCGGTCGCTCGGCTTCGACGTGCGCACCGCAGCCGACGCTGCCGGGGCGGCCGAGGAGCTAGCCGCGGTCCCGGTCACCGAACGGGTCGCCGTCGTCGACCCCCGCTTCGTCGGCCACGTCCACGCCCTGCGCCTGGCCCTGACCGACCCCCGCTTCCCGGCGGCGGCGGCCCCCGGCGCCCTCGCGGCGCAGCCCGTGGCCCGCCCGGCGCTGACCCGCGCCCTGGCCGC
>NZ_JBFAPH010000145.1:0-15775 GCF_040675635.1 Streptomyces sp. NPDC049577 | reverse complement strand
CGGCTTCTGGGCCCGGGTCACAGGCGCGGCCATGACCTGGCCGGGAGGAGGTGTGCCCCCGCCAGGCGCAACATGACGCCCGCGACACCGCCCGGTTCATGTACGACCAACTGGCCGCACAAGGCAGCGGCTGTTATGCCACCAGTGGAGTCCCGGGCAACACCACCGTGGGAGACCTGCTGCGGGACTGCATCCACGTCACTGGCGCGGAGACCGAACCGGTGTGGGCCAACGATTCCTCCCTGTAGGGGCGGAACGTTGCCCGATGGAGCGAACTGCCCCCTGTGAGCAACAGACTTAGCCTTGGCGGCCAGCACCTGGCGGACACCCTTACAAAGGGCTCTGACAGCCCGACTGCGGTGCCGCCCGGCTTCCGGGACTGTCGCCGGCACCTGGTGGGCACTCCGGAGCAGCGAGTACCCGGCGCCGAAGTACCTGCAGGGGCAAGTCCCGTCGGGCTGGACCAGGCGGCGGGCGTACGGGCGATTTGGCACCGCGTCATCATCGAGCTTCAACCAACTTGAAGGTCGACACCGACAAGCACCGACACCAACCTCATGGCCAGCAACAGCTAGTGCAGGGCCGAAAGGGAATGGCTGGTCATCAAGACCGCTGAAGGCGTGTTCGTCCGCTACCGTTGCACCTTCGCCTGGCCCGGACCGCGTATTTCCCCCCAGTGGTTCGACGACTTGATGGGTCCCGTCACGGAGGTGGCACCGGACTCCCATCACGCCGTGCGCTCCATGGGCTACGACGGCGCGTTCTCCGGCGCCTACCTGGTCGAATGATGCCAGAAGTGCAGACCATCGGGGATGCGCCGCTCCGCCACTAACTTGTCGGCTCTCATGGGTGTAGCTCTTGGCATAGGTGCATTCGGCTTCACACGTCTGACCATCACCTGTGTCAAGGATTCAGACCCGTACGCCATCCGATATCCAGGCCCGTCGAGTCCTTCAGGACCTTGTTCAGAGCTTCGACCTCTCCCTGGTCTTCAAGCAGCGTGCGGGGAAGGTGATCAGAGGAGAGAGGGCCTGTGCCGTGCAGAACGTCGTCGTAGGCCGACGCCACGGCAGCACTGACCAGCAGATTCGTGGCTTCATCAAGGTTCACGTGCTCCGCTGGCCACCGGTACTCGCCCTGGCGCACCTGGAACACGGGGAACAACCACCACATGTCCCGGTCGGGGTCGATGAACCTGAGCGCCCGGTCATCCAGGAAATTGACGCCGTAATGAGTGAGCGCGCAGGCATCCTCCTCACGGAGATGAAGCAGGTGTGAGGCGCATAGGAAGGAAACAGCCGGGGTGCGTTCGGCGAGATGCATGTGTACTGTGGCAGCCTCCCGCAGCGTGGAAAGTCTGGACAGACGGGATACCACACGCCCCATCCGGAGCCCGCTGCGTTTGGCCAGCACGCGCTGGAAGTGAACCGTCGACTCATGACTCGGGTGCTGGAATTCCAGGTCGCTTTCCCAGTCCGCCATCGCCTTTGCCGCCGCCGCGAAGCGGTAGGGAGGGTACAGCTCTCTCCAGTCGACGGACGGGTCGGCAGAGGTCAGGCCCGGGACGACCGGGTTCAGTGCGAAGTCGATCAGAGCCAGGACGACGCTTCCACCAAGGTCCCTCCCCGCCAGAGCGCTCGCCAGACGCCACGGAAGCCCGTACTCGCCGCTCATCTCCTCGAGCAGGAACTCCCGCAGCATCGGGTCGGACATCCGCATGAAAGCACCCTCGAACTGGAAAAGCTCGTCGATCACCGCCGCACACTCAAACAAGATTCGAGTACTGAGCGGACCCTCAGAGGTGTGCACCAGCTTGAGTGGACCCACAACGCTGACGCGTGTTTCCTCAGGGTGATCTACCATCTCCACGCCCGCGCTCTGACGCCATGCATCTTCCAATGAATTCTCAAACGCCGCCTGGACATCCCAGGACGTAGCATCGAACTCCGTCAGGCCCTCCGGGTCCAGTAGAACGTAGTAGGCATGGTAAAGATTGAGCCAGTCTAGCTCGTTGTATCTCAGCTCTCCGCTTGTGTGCTGGGGATAGCGCTCGAAGGAGAGAAAGGGCAGTCCGTTGGCCCGGCCCTCGTGGAGGATCTCGGTTTGCTGCTGGCTCATGCGGGAGATCGTGTACGCGGCTAGTTGATCCCTCGTACGCCGTAACAGGCTCAATAGCACACCGACGGTCGATCCGCGGTACCGCGCCCAATGGCTACTCTCATGGACGTAGGTCTTGTGCCAGGAACCGACCGCGGTTATGAGGTCTTTGGTACGAGTACGGGTCGGATCCTGGAAGAGCATCTGGCTTCGCAGATTCAGCTCGGCGCCGCTGGAGTTCCGTAGGCGAGGAGAGTGGACGGTCATTGGCCCGCGCCTTCCGCGTCCTCCCCGACACCTTCGGCGCGAGGACCCACCTCATCCACAGGTCCACGGTCACGCGCCCGCTCGACCAAAGCCTTGAGGGCGTCGTACAGCGTGTTCGTAGCCAGTCCGGCCGCGACAGAGATGGCGAGCTCCGCCCACTGCGCGTGACGCAAGGAATCGCGTCTGTCCTGACGGAGGGGCGTGAGGGCAAACGAGCATTTTCCGGCCAGGTGCGGATCCAACTCGATCTCGCGCACGAGCACCTTCAAGTTCGCGGTCTCACCCCGGTATTCAGTGATCAGCATGACAGGAGCCTACAGTCGCCCATCAGCCCTTGGGGCAGGTTCAGGGCACCCACCTCATCGCCGGGAAAGGCATCGGAGCCGGCGAACCGAACGACCGGATCACTCCAGTAACCTACCGTGATACCAGGGGGAAATCGCCGACCCTCCGCGCCAACCACCGGCGCCGGTCCCAACCAGCCAGTACATGCTGCTACAGGCATCGGGCCAGGCGCCGACGTTGGCCGCAGAAGCTGTACAGGTCCGCCGCGGCAGTGGGCGTGCTAGGGGTAGACGCCGAGCTCGTAGTGAGACACCCCGGCGTAGACAGACACGGTGCCGTCGGCTTCTACTTCGCCCCAGGGGCGCTCCGGGAGCGAGATGTCCAGGAAGCTTGGACCGCAGCCCTCGCAGCAGTCGAAGTGGTCCTGCCACATTGTCACGTCAGCTTCGCTGCTCGGGTTGCGCATCGTGTGGATGTCGTGGCCGGTGCACTCGTCGTTCGGGCAGGGTTCGCCGTGTCCGCAGTCCGAAGTGCCGCACGGACAGGGGCGGGTGCACGGTGCTGGTTCCCAGTCCTGGGTGGCTACCGCGCGTTACTGAGGCGACTTCCGGTCGGCCGTCAGGGCGTCCACGACTTCTCGTCGGGTTGTTCCGGTCGCTTCCTGGAGGGCGTGAGTGAGCGCGACCACGTCCGTGAGATCAGGCTGGGAGCCCGACAGCCAGATGGTCGGTGCTCCGGAAGGTTCGTCGTCGTTGCGATAGAGGCGCGCGAAGAAGGAACGCGTTCCCGTGTCGTATCCCCAGTCGCTGCCCTGGTCCCATCCGTTAAGCGGCAGGGGGAGAGTGAAATCTACGACGATTCGCTGTCCTTGCGGCACGTAGAGGGCGGTCATGCGATGCCAGTGACAATGCGCCAGGTCGTCATGGACGACAGTGGTACAAGTGTCGTCCAGTGCCGGGTTTCCTCGGCAACGCCGCTTGGATCGGTGGGTGCGGCAATACGTCTCCGTCGCTGGGATGAGTTGATCGCACTGCCGTCCGGCCTCGTCGCCGGGTGCCAGGCAGCGCTGGCGGTGGGCAGCTGTGGGATGACCGTTGACCGCAGCGCCGTCAGCCCGTTGCTGTTCGATCTCGCGGTGGATCCGGGCGACGCTCTCGTTGCTTGCCGCTCCGGGCAGCGGGTAGACCGTTCCCTTCGTCGTCAGCAGGTTCGTGAAGGTCTCCGGCGCAAGTTGCGGCTCCAGGAGCAGCCGCAGATCCTCGTCGCCGACCGCGTACTCCACGGCCTCTCCCGACCTGAGGACGGTGCGCAGGCGTCGGCTGGTGATCAGTCCCAGCCAGAGCTCCAGCATCACTTCGCAGTCGTCGGAGACCGGCTGGAAGAACCAGCGCTCCTCCGCGTCATCGATGGTCCTGATGCCGCGGTGCGCCTCCGTCCGCGACGCCTTCTTCGCTCGCTCGCGCAGCCCTTGCGCGCGGGCCAGGGTGGTCAAGTCCAGACGCGCAGCGTAGCCGGCGGACAGATGTCGGGCGGCATACAACGTGTCCACTGTCTTCGCGGCCAGTGCGCCAACGTCCAGCAAGTCGCCGTAGGTGCGCAGGCACCGATAGTCGCCGTCGAAGAGATTGTGGCCGATGATCAGGTCGACGTCTTCGGCGGCCACGTTGAGCTCCGACAGATTGTGATCTCGAAACGTGCGGAAGGAGCGCTGCCGCCAGATGGCCTGTCCGGGCACGCCGGCGGCTTCCTGCCGTTCCATCACCAGGAGGCCCACGACGTCGACGTCCCAACGCTCCGGCAGGCTGCGACCCGCCACCCGCGCATAGTCCACGTCCAGCACCGCCACCGTGCGGGGCGCTCCCGCCGGCAGCCGTCCAGATGCCCGGGTGCTGTAGCCGGGCGCGTGGCCGCCGTAGCGGTCAGCGGCGACGATGCTGGGGTCGGGCGCCACGATCGGAATCCACGTCTCCATGACCTCCGCGCTGGCGTAACCACAGTCCGCCTTGCCGTGCGTGCACGCCGAATGCGCCACGTACAGGGCGAACCCCCGTCGGCGCAGGTCCAGGCCACCGGGGTCTTCGGCGAGTTGCTGCTCGGAGAACACCCAGTTGTAGACCGGAACGGCCAGGTCAGACTGCAGGTACCAGCCTGCCTGAAGCGGCGCACGCGGTGCATCGATCTGCGGTGAGAAATCGGATGAGTACCCCTCGGGTACGTACGCCGTAAATTCCAGGGGCGGCAGGCCGGCTTCTCTCAGGCCGTCGATCAACGCCTGAAAGCCCCAGCCGCGCGAAGGCACACGCGGGCCACCAAGGCTGATCGTGGCGGGCAGTTGCCCCTGCGGGCGAACCACTCCGGTCCGCCGGACAGACGACGGTGGCTTCTTCTTCCGCTTCTTCGGCATGCGAGGGACCGTAGCCGCCCCCACTGACAATGCCCCCTGGAAGAGCCGATCGGCCTCGACCTCTGACCACGGCTCATCAATTGAACGAACCTGATGCCACGAAGGATGGGGCTCGGGTGCCCTAGGCGCGGTCAGGGAGCGGTGGGTTGGCAGGGAGCCGGTCCACCGATCCCTGCCGTCCTTGCCGGTGGTGACGCTGCCATGGGCGGTGCCGAAGCCGGTCACGGACAGGTCGATCTTGACGCCGGACAGGGAGGTGGTGGCCTCGACGGCCAACGAGACCTTCCTGCCCGCGGTGGTGGTCTCGACGCTCGGCTTGATGTGCAGGGTGTACGGGCCGGCGTACTTCTTCGCCTCGTCGATGTAGCCCTCGGCCAGCGTGCGGGCCGTCGGCGACACATTCGGATAGCCCAGGCGCTGCTTGCCGCAGGATCCGTTGATGGCGTACTTCCCACCGGCCAGGAACTCATACGTCGCGGCGCCGACGGCAGCTGCCTGCTCGTTGGACTGCGTCTGACCGTACTTGCCGATCAAGTAGGAGGCGTAGGCGAGGTGTGAGTCGGGGACAGCCTGCCTGATCTCGGAGGACGTCCAGTGGGTGACGGTCTTCGGGCCGGTGTAACCGCCGGTGGCCTGGGGGCCCTTGCGCTCGGGGTCGGCGCAGTAGGTCTCGCTGTCGCCCCAGACCTTGATGCCGGGCGGTCCGTAGGCGCCGACGTGGGAGGTGGCGGCGTTGCCGTCGGAGTCCGGGATCGTGTAACTAGGCCCGAAATCAGGCGGCTTGGCGTCGGCGCCCGGGCGATCGGCGTCCAGGCGAGCGTGCCGACCACGCCGGCGGCGACTACGGTCGACAGCAGCCGGACGGTGCGAGGTGTGGCGCCGGTGCGCATGGGGTGGTGGTGCTCCTGCGGTGCGGTAGGTACCGGTCCCGCGCAGCGGGGACGGTAGTGGTGAAGCCCGCGCCCAGCGGGCCTGGAGGCGGAGGGACAGCGGAAGGAGAGCAGCGAGGCGTGGCCGTCAGGGGATGCGGCAACGGCGTGCGACAGTGAGCGGTGCGGTGCCTCCGAGGCCGGGGGCGGAGGACGTGAGGGTCATCGGTTCCGGCCCGCACTCTCGGCAATCGTGAACGCACGCTCGTCGCCAGGGCCGGGACGATGGGCGCGTGACGGGTGGTGTGGGAGAACAGGTCGGAATGCCGCCACGAGGGCGGTGTGCACTGTGCGGTTATGGCCGGTGGTGCGGGGGCTGGTGGCGGCGGCGGCCGCGGCCACTGGCCGTCGCACCTGCCCGTCCTGCCCACGGTCGGCGGTCTTTCTGACCGGCCGGGCAGGTGGCGTTGAAGGCCGTCGTCGCGGCCATCGGTGTCACGGTCCTCAGCCCACTGCTGCTGACCAGCACCGCCGCAGTCGCCGCAGCCGGCGGCGGCGCAGCCAGCGCCCGCCCACGGTGACTGCGCAGGCGAGGCCGGATCGGTCGACGCCGAAGCGGTCGCCAAACAGGCCAAGGACATCCTTGGCGGGAAGGGCGGCGAGAAGGTCTCCGTCGAGGGGCTCGAGCTACCCGCCGGGCAGATCTCACCACCGGCTCGACCACAACCCCGCACGGCCAACGATCATCCCCCGGCCGACCGCGGCCGAGCGTCACATCTGGGCGATCGACGAGGCCGTCAGTTTCCTGCGGCACTGTTACATAGCCGATCCGCTCATGGCCGACCTCGTCGAAGTCCTCATCGGAACCGGTATCCGCAAGGAGGAAGCGCTCGCCCTGCGCTGGTAAGACGTCGACCTGTACAAGCGTGTCCTCTATATACACGCAACACTCTCGGCGATCGACAACAACCGTCTCGTGATCACCACACCCAAGACGCGTGCCAGCAGGAACTGGGTCGCCATCTCCGGACGCGTCGCCGCCGCCTTGCGCCGCCGCAGATACGAGCGATGCCCGTCAACCGCCCAGGGGCTCGAGGGTGACTTCGTCTTCCACCGCAACGACGGCCGACCACTCCACCCGGAGTACACCCTCAACCGCTTCCATCTGCTCGCCCGCGAAGCCGGTGTCTCCCGCACGACGATCCATGATCTCCGGCACCTGTCGGCCACGATCTCGATCAACGCCGGCGTCCCCCTCACCGTGGTCTCCAAGACGCTCCGCCATTGGACGCTCTCCACCACCGCGAACGTCTACAGCCACCTGACCCCGCAGGCCGCACGAGAGGCTGTTGACGTTATCGACAAAATCCTCACCCGGGCCGACCAGCCGCCCACTCCCCCACAGCCAATCCCCGCACCGCGACCGCCCTGCGACCACATCGCCCAGCTGCACAACCAGATGACCATCACTAAACAGCCCACCAGCACCAGGATTTACGGCGGACCGGCCCCGGCAGCCGTGAACACTTGCGACCACCTCGCGACCACAAGCCAACGAAACGCCAGAAAGGCCGTTCCCTCACTACGAGGAAACGGCCTCTGAACTGCGAAAATGCAAGTCGGGACGGCGGGATTTGAACCCACGACCCCTTGACCCCCAGTCAAGTACGAAGCCGCCGCATCCCCGACAACCAGGGGAAATTACCGTGACAGTTCGCTCGGTAACGCACCGGTTGTCCGGTTACATGCAGGACGTGTGGTCCCCAAGTGGTCCCCAAAATCACCACCACCTCGGCCGCCTCCCACAATTCAGGGATTGCCAGCTGGCCACAAACCCAGCGTAACGCAGCTCGCATCGAACCGCCGAGCGCTGGCACCGGAGGACGACTCGGCAAACGACCCCGCCCCGTCAGACCGGCCCACTCCCGACTGCTAGCCGTCTCCCTTACCACCTGGCAGTGGAGCGCATAAGGCCTCTTACTAGCCAGCCTGACGCCGGCTCGGGTCGAAGTTCACGCGGTCAAACACCTACCTTCCAGCGTCTTGATCACCCTGACACCGATCATTCTTGCTGGCGTTGCACCGCCGGTGTGCGGGCCGCATGTTGACATAGGTGTGCGTCCCCCCGCGTGCCAGTGGCACGACGTGGTCCACAGTGGCGGCCTCCGGATCAAGGAAGTGCACGTCGCGGGGGATCGGTCGTGCGCACAGGTGGCAGTGCCAATTGTGGTCGTCGAGTACGTCCAACGGATCGACGTCTTCCATGTCTACGCCAGGGCAGGCGCGGCGTTCGGCGCTCGCGCGAAAGCCGGCGATTCTTGTGGCGGGCTGGACGGAGAGGTATGCGGGGAGCACTACCTCGTCCGGCACGCACGCAGGTGAGCAGTGCAGTGGGTCGTCAGTGTGCGTCATGGTGCCGCCGCAGGTCGCACACGAGCGGCCGAGTCTGGCCTGGTACTTTTCGCCAAGGAAGTATGCGTCGAGGCGTCTTCGCAATAGGCTCATGACGTCAGCTGCTCTTCCTCAATGACATCCGGGTCGGGAACTTCGACCTCTCGGTCGCTCACCCGCCGTATGCGGCTGCTGCCGAACGTCTTTGCCAGGGCCGTGTAGGCATGATCGGCGTCCTCCTGCGACTCGCATGCGATGGTGCGCTCGCCGGAGCGTGTAAAGGGGACCGGAATAATCCCGTCGAGCACTTGCGCGAAGTGTCGGCCACAACTGCACGACCGCGCCCCCTTGAGCCGTACGCCCATCATGGAAGCTGTGGGCAGGCGTAGCCCTGTCCCGTCGTAGCAGCACTCGATGAGGTCGCTTCCGACCACCTCGGCGAGGGCTCGCTGTGCCTTTCCCGCGGCGGTGGCTGAGGGGAAGGACAGCGTGCGGGCGGTGCGGCTTGGCCGGGTGTACGGGCCAGTGGGTGCGGCATCGAGCAGTTGATTGACCATGTGCCAGTACTCCAGCTTGCACATTGGCCGCAGCTTTCCATCGGGCAGGGAGGCACGAGCAGCGGCGCGCTTGTCGGCACGCTCCACAAACCTGCTGTGTCGCAGCCTTGCCCGCTCGGTCTCTTCGAGCACGGCCTCCGCCTCGGCCTCCGCCGTGTCCCACCTGATGCCCATGCTCTGCTGATCCGCAGCGGATATGCGTACCGAGTGAACGGAACTTTCGAGCTCGGATGCAAGGACCTTGGTGTTCGCAAGGGTCAGTTCGGTGAGCTGCGCCCGGTCCTCGTTCAAGTACCGATAGAGCCGGTCAAGCACGGCGCGCGCGGCGGGCTGCGCCGAACCGTCGACGGCAGCTTCCTGCGCGGCCGCGTGCAGCGCGGCGTGGAGAGCGGTTTCGTCGATCACACCAGCGCAGGCCGCCTGTCCCACTTCGGGCCACAAGGCCGCGGCCCACCCGCTGTGCTGCCTTGCGACGCGCTGCTCGAACTCCTCGACATGGCTCAGAGCAGCCTCGGCGACGCGGGCCGCGCGCTGCGCCTCTGGCAATGTCGTTGGCAGCCCCTCGCGGGTCCACTCACTCGCCATACGTGCAAGTTCGACGGTGCGCTCGAGAATATCCCGCTCCACCTCCGTCAGGTCGGTGCCGCGCAAGTATTGGTCGAACACCGCGAACGTGATACGCGCACGCTCCACCGCGCTCACGGTCCCGGCGGAAGCATGGGCGCGCAGGGAAGCCAGTACAAGAGCCACACCGCGGGACGCCACCTCAAGCGGCACTTCCAGCCAGTTGCGTCGAGTACGGCCCCCGGTTGCCGTGGCGGAGCGCGCGGACCGGCGCGCCAACCGGCTCGCGTGCGGCCTCATGTCGTCAAGGTAGGCCAACACAGCACGGGCTGCCCATTCTCGCTTCTCCTCGGCCCCCCATCCCTCTGGTAGCCCGCAACCCATCAACCGTTCCATACGGCCCGCCTCCTGAGCCAGGTGCGCCACCACCTCGCGCGCGGCCGGGCTCATCTCGTTAGGAGAGTCACGCAGAGCTACGTCCAGCACCTTCCGCTGTGCCGCCACGCGTTCGACTACACCCGCCGCTCCCCCACCGTCCGAACCTTCCCGGCCTCCCGCGGAATCGAGCTGTGCAAGCACCGGGGCGAGCCCGGCATACGGACGACCGTCATGACCTGTTCCACCTGTACGCATCCCGAGATCGTCACCGCTGGCCAGCATTCCTCGCAAGGTGGCGAAGCCCTGGCTGTCCGCAGCACGCCTCGCTCGGCCCCCTCCAGCCCAGAACAGCCGAGCACGTGACCGACCAGATCGGATCTCCTGGCTGCGCTGCTGCGACTTCCCGTCCTACCCCGCATCCTCGAAGGCGAAGAATCCGCCCACAACTGCGGCAAGACCATCGACAGCGTGAACGGCACCGACGATGCCAAGCTCGCCATGGCCCTGCAGCTGCGTGCCCATAAGTGAGCCTGTGCGACATCGCCCCCGCCTCGTCAAAGGAGTGAAAGCCCGGTCAGAGCTCGTCGGCTAGGTCCTCCCAGTTCATCTGCTGCAGCACGACGCGCGTTGTGGCCAAGAATTGCTGGTGACGTGCTGGATCGCTCTCCAGCCTCTCCATGACTTGAGCGAGAACGACGGCAGCACGCATAGCCTTGGACTGAGGATCCTGCGCATTGTGCACATACGGCAATATTTGGGCATTAAACTCATCCCATGAGATGGGCAGGTTGCCCTCTCTGTGAAGGTCGATCCACCAGGCGCGTGCCGCATCAGCGCTGACGAGTACTTCTCCCCTCAGATGACTGATCCGGTCGATGTCGAGGTGATGTCGTAGCTGTTGCTCTTGACGAGCATCTTCGTACGCCTGAGAGCGCGCGCGGTCGTCGGGGGCGAGGCGGAGTGCAATGCTCGCCCTGATCTCCATCGCAGATACCGAGCTGTCGCCACGCGATACGACAAACTCGCGGTCCGCTATGAGGCGACCGTCCTCGTCGCGGCCATCAACGAGTGGCTGTGACCCTCGGCCATCACACGATGAGATCCACGTTCCACGTCTCCGGCAGATCGCTGCCGCAGAAGACGCAGACGAAGCCGTCCTCGCGCACGATGTTGTGCTCCTGGCAGTCAGGACACCGGCGGAACACCACCTCGTGGGTGAAACTGGAGGGCCGTTCGATCCCTACGTCGTCCAGAGCACGAGCGACTGCCGACCAGGAGCCGATGTCGGGGCAGTATCCGGTGGACTGGTTGCTGACCGAGCTCAAAGCCCACCGGTCCCGCTCGCGCACGAAACCAATCTCGTCGGCACTCAAGACCATGGCTCCGCCGGCACAGGTCACGTGCTCGCTCCGTCGCGGCGCCAGCCGAAGCACACCATCCACGCCGACCACGAAGGTGAACGGTTCGGTCAGTTCTGCTGCCGATAGCTCAGCGATCCAGCTGTCGAAGTCAGCCGCCGAGCCGATCGGGCACCCGCCGCTGTCAGGCCGGACTGCAGCCTTTAGCTCGACCGGTCCGACGTATCGGTAACTCTGCCCCCGCGCACTCACGTCAGCCAACCTAGAGCACTTCCGACACACGCCCTTGGCATGGTCCGCACCGAGCACAAAGGGGCGTGCCGGCAGGGCGCCCTACCCAGTCCAGCCAGCAAGGCGGAGCGAGCGTGGTCAGGAGCTGGTCGCGTGTGGGCGGTCATGAGATGTCATGGCGGCCAGCCTCGGCCTGGGCCTGCAGGCGGCGGACGATCTGCCACCACTGCCTCGCCCCCCGGGAGTACCAGTGGTCTTCGCCGATCGGGCGCCAATCGGCGAGTTCGCTCAGCTGGGAAATGATCGTCTCCAAGTCGGCCCGGGCGTATCCAGCTCGCTTCGGGTCGAGCCTCTCGGCGATGTCGTGGAGCCGGTGAGCTGCGCGGTAGTAGGAAAGCTGGGTGTCGGTGAGCCGACGCGCCGCGTAGCCGCCACACTTGCTGCACCAGTCGAAATCGTCCCGGGCAAGCAGGTCCCCGACGGTCAGCAGGTCGTCATCGTCGCTGACGCCGCGCTCCCGGGAGTGCCTGCACAGCGGCGAGTGCCCCTTAACCTCGAATCGCGGATCGGCGTTGGTGGTGTAGATCTGCACGTCGGCAAGCACGCCCAGCGGAATTCCGCTGCCTCCTCGCCACCGGTCACTGGCGGGCGGTTCGAACGGCTCGAGGTCCAGGCGCCTGCTGGTGAGCAGGCCCTGCCACACATCGTGGGGCACTCCACGCCGACGGCTCCCGCTGTCGAGGGTCCGAAGGTCATGAACGCTCCGGGCCACAGCGAGGCAGCGGAGGTTGCGTTCGATGTCTTGATCCCTGAAGGTCAGCCACGCAGTCGTCCGCGCTCCATCGGTGAGGCCCAGCCAGTCCCCGAAGCGTGGGTCATGCACGTCGTGGACTCGCTCGGGCCAGATACTCTCCCGCCCTTCCGGCCTCCGGCCGATCTCACCGGCCCATGGCTCGATCACACTCGAGGGAAGGTCCGAGGCACCGGCGATGACGACCCCGTGCCAGCCGTTTGCCAGCCGCTTCTCGATGGCTGCCAGCGGCAGCACCTCGGCCCCATTGCTCGTCGAGAAGACGATGTAGAGCTGGTCGGCGTCGGGCGAGACGGTACCCAATGCACGGAAGTGATCGGCGGTGACCGGGAGTCGGTCGCGAACTGGGGTGTCGTCGAAGACCCCCGGCTGGACATGGCTCGCACGATCGCTCGCCTCCCCCTCCGCGATGGGGTCGTCTCCGCCGTCGTGGAGTTCGCACTCGATCGGGTAGGACCGGGCAAGGAGCCGGTCGGCGATGAGATCGGGGACCTGAAGGGTGAGAGTGCGGCGGCGCCAGTCGGCATCGGCGAGGTAGGTGACTAGCACACCCGTCGTCCAGCGGTCCAGGTTCGCCAGGAAGCCCGTCTCACGGGAGTGCGCCACGTCGTCGCCGATCTCCGGCAGGCGCGCGATCACGCGCCTCGTGGGCACAGGGACCGCTGAGGACGCGGCCGTGCGGGCAGCGTCCTCCCAGGAGGCGACGAGGTCCTTGGCACCGTTCACAGCCTGGTGATAGCCCTTGCGGTTGCTACGGATGTGACGCACCAGGCTGTAGGCGACGTAAGAACGGTCGCCGGGGCGGCCCCAGCCCTCCGAGGCCCTGCGCTGCCACTCGCCCCACAGCGCCTTCACATGCTTCGCGATGTCCGCGCTCTTTCCCAGCGCACCGAACGTTTCATCGTCGAGGGGGAGTTCCGGCTCACTCATATCGGCCACCGCGGCGGCCAAAAGAAGCCCCGCCGGATCGACGAACAAGGCCGCCTGCGCCCGCAGAACCTCCAGGTACCGCTCCTTCGCCACCAGCTTCGGCTCCGCCCAGTCCTCGAGCCAAGGGAACATCGCAGCGATGACCCGGGCCTGGTGCAGGCTCTTCGCAGCATCGCGCCAGTCATCGAACACCCGGCCCCGAAGCCACTCCGCCTCGTCACGCGCCTCCTGTTCGTCGGCGTCGTCCTCTTCTTCATCGTCGCGCTCAGCCGTGGACTCGGCCTGGAGGAGGTCAGCCGCGGCCTTCACTTCTTCCTGCTCCCAGCCGTCGTCCGGGTCTGGCGCGGTATAGGACTGCAGCTGGTACAGCAGGCCCACTCCGCCAAGTGCCCCGAGGAAGATGCCCAGCCCGCTCTCCGGCCGCGCCCATGAGCCCCACTGCGTACACCGCGAGCACAGCCGCCCGATCGTTGCCGCGTTCAGCGGAAACTCTGCCGTCGTCACGTTGGGTGTTCGCAGTTGGGTACAACTGCGCGTGGCGTGCAGCTTGGCGTTCTTCCCTTTGGCCGAATGAACAGTGACCGGGGTCCCCTCGAACGGGCCGAGCGGTACATCAGCGGTCAGCGAGCAATCGAGCATGGATCCTCCCCTGATCGGGCTCGGCTCACGAGCCTAGCCCCGGACACTGACAGTGCCAGCTGGCCCCTCTGGGTTCAGTTGCCGGCCGCCAAATGCTGCTGTGGCACGAGTACCGAAGAAGCAGGACGCAGCCCTGCAGTCGCGTTGTGAACCCTCCATCGGTGCAACCTCTGCGCCTGCCCGACGGCACGATTCGTAGGACCAGACTGCTCGCACTCTGCAGCGGATCCTCTTCTAGCGTCAGTTGTCTTGGTCGATCCAGGCCGGCGGGACAAGGGCCGTGTGCCCACCGCGCCAGCGTTCTGCGACCGCGGTGTGGAAGATGTCGTCTTCCAGATCCGCGTGCTCCATCACGATCACCTGGAAGTCTCCGTCAAGGTGGCTCACAGTATCGTTGATTGCTTGATAGACCCGTAGCAGTGAGGTGCGGTCCTCACCGGCGAGATCTACTTGGGGTCCGTCGTAGTCGGATGGAAAGTACACCTGGGACGGCTGGTCGAGTACCAGGAGTCGCGGCAAAGGACGTCCCTGCTCGGCGAACCACTCATGCAAACTCAACAAGGCCGCGATGTGGTATCCAAGCCAGTTCTCACCACTGCCCATGTCGC
Source organism: Streptomyces sp. NPDC049577 (assembly GCF_040675635.1). Taxonomy (NCBI): domain Bacteria; kingdom Bacillati; phylum Actinomycetota; class Actinomycetes; order Kitasatosporales; family Streptomycetaceae; genus Streptomyces; species Streptomyces sp. NPDC049577. The sequence continues at coordinate 1,386 of NZ_JBFAPH010000145.1, read as the reverse complement.
TCAAGGGCACCGGGCCGCGAGGAGTGTCAGCCACGATGCTGAGGCGACGCAAGTCCAGTCGTACAGGATGTTCGGAGTGTTCCAGGCTCAGTGCGCGAGCTTTGGCCGCGATCTTCTGATTGATCAACGAGAGGCAACTGGCGAGCCGATCGGCTTGCGTGTCTGAGCCGAGCGCCTCCTCAAGGTCAGTGATCTCCCGTTTCAGTTCTTCACGCGTATCAGCGACGGGTGGAGCGTGTTCGGCGCGGGCCGCATTTTCGAGGAAGAGACTGATCCTGCCCTGGACAGAAGCCGCGCGGAGAGCCTGGCTGCGGAAGCGGGCCGCCTCACGAGTGCCGGCGTCCAGCGCTTCACGCTGCTCACGGTTACGGACCACCTCGGTGCGCAGTTCCTGAAGCCGCTCTTCCTCGGCAGCGATCAGGCCCTGGATGACCGGGGCGTCGTCACTGACGAAGGCAACGTCGGAGTCCAAACGCTCCAGATCCTTACGGATCACCTGGAAGGTCTGCTGTACCGGAGAGACCACGCTGTCGCATACAGGGCAGTGCTGGCCGGTGCCGTCAGCTGCGGCCCGCAGCAGGCCGAGGGAGGCGAGACGTTCACGCTGGTCGCGGGCCTGGACCAGATAGTTACTCTCTTCGGCCAGAGCCTGGCGGAGCTCTGTGATTCGTGCCCTGATCTGCTGATGCCGGGAGCGCAGTTCCTGTCGCTCGCGGTCCAGGAGGGCAGCGTGGTCGGTGGAGTCGGAGTACTCGAGCTGACCGGGGGCGTAGGTGAGGACGGAGGCGAGGATACTCAGCGCCTCGTCGAGCCTGACGGTCTCGTCGGCACGGGCGGGCAAGAGGCCTACACTCTCAGCCTCAGATATCAGGGCGCGGGCCTGTCCAGGCGCGGGAGCTGCTTGGGCAGCCTGAGCGATCTGCCTCTCGACGTTCTTGAGCTCTGCGCGCAGCTGCTTGAGCCGGGCGCGGCGTAGGGCCTGTTCCGGTTCGACTGCTCCCAGGAAGTAGGGCAGCGTGTCGCGGATGGCCTGCGGCCGCCACTCATGGCCCTGGGAGTGGAATAGGTGGTCAGGGTTGGCGATTTCGTTCTGTGCCTGAAGGCAAAAGAACAGAGCGTGGCGAATGGACGGCGCCATAGTGGTACCGCGCTGCGCAGGGATACGGACTGTTCGATCGATGCCACAGAACTCGCTGAGCAGGCGTCGAGCGGCATCCAGGGGAAAGGCGAAGTCGATGTCGCCTCGGGATAGCGGGGGTGCGCCCGCGCTCTGGAACTGCAGACACAGTCGTCTCGGGAAGCAGGCTATCGCCCGTCGCACCTGTGCCCGGGTACGAACGGCACGTCAACGCACCCGTGTTCACCCGCGGGTGTCGCCCGGGGGCT
>NZ_JBFAPH010000144.1:0-15818 GCF_040675635.1 Streptomyces sp. NPDC049577 | reverse complement strand
GTGGTCCCCTCCCATGACGCACCCTCGCTGGGGCACTGCGGCGCCTTTCTCGGCGGGCGCCTGCAGGACGCCTTCCACTTCCCGGCCCTCAACGCCTCGGTGGCGGAGGCGCGAAGACGAGTTCTCGCGCGGCTGCGGGAGTGGGGAATCGACGAAGGGGCGTGCGACGACGCCCAGTTGGTGATATCCGAGCTGTTCACCAACGCCGTGCGGCACACCGACAGCGACAAGGTCAGCTGCCAACTGCGGGTGAGCGGGGCGGCCCTGCGGATCGAGGTGGCCGACCAGGGCTACGCGTCGACGCAGCCGCGGGCGCGGTGCAGCGGCGCGGACGAGGAGAGCGGACGCGGACTCCTGCTGGTCGGGGTACTCTCCCAGGCATGGGGGGTCCGGCCCGACGACAGCGGCCGCGGCCGCGTCGTCTGGGCCGATCTGCCGCACGGGCGGCTCCCCCACTGACCCCCCGGTTTCTTACAGCGGCAGCAGGTCCGGCCGCTTGGGCTCCACGTTGTCGCCCGAGGACTCGCCGCGCAGCCGGCGCCCGATCCAGGGCACCAGGTGCTCGCGCGCCCAGTGGATGTTGTCCCGGCGCACCTCGGCGGGCGTGCGCAGTCCCTCCGGCGGCCACGGCTGGTCCGGGTCGGCCGGCACGTCGAGGCCGAGGACCTGGGCGGCCCGCAGCGCCACGCGTGTGTGCCCGTCGGCCGACAGGTGCAGCCGGTCGTCGCTCCAGGCCCGCCGGTCCTGCACCGAGCGCAGCGACCACAGGTCCAGGACCGGGCAGCCGTGCCGGTCCGCGATGGCCCGCACGTGCGCGGTGTACGTCGCGATCTTCCCCCGCAGATGACGCAGCACCGGCACGCCCCGCGTGTCGAATCCGGTGCACAGCAGCACCGTGCCGACGGAGGCCGCGAGCTCGGCCACCGCCGCCTCGTACCGCTCGGCCACGTCGTCCGGGTCGCTGCCCGGCCGCAGGATGTCGTTGCCGCCGGCGCAGAAGGTCACCAGGTCCGGGCCGAGCTCCTTGGCCCGGGGTACCTGCTCCTCGACGATCTGATCGAGGAGCCTGCCGCGCACGGCCAGGTTGGCGTACCGGAAGGTGTGTTCTTCCTGCTGGTCCGATAGGAGTACGGCCAGTCGGTCGGCCCAGCCGACGAAGGAGCCGTCGGGACCCGGGTCCCCGACGCCCTCGGTGAAGCTGTCCCCGACGGCTGCGTACGACCCGATCGCGCTCTTGCTGAAAGGTTTCGAATCGTCTGCCACGTCAGCACATCTTTCACCTTCGCAAGTGACCTACGCCACCGTAACCAGGGGTTGACGTGCCGTGATGTATCCCACCCCGGCAATCCGGCACATCGCGGAATACGATGCGGTCCGAGCCGATCCCCGTCCCCAGGAGCGCCCGTGACCCAGACGCCGCCGCACGTCCCCTCGACCGAACCGGAGCTGGCGGGGGTGCGCAACTTCCGCGATCTGGGAGGCATGCCGGCCGCCGACGGCCGGCGCGTACGGCCCGGCGTCCTCTTCCGCAGCGGTCACCTCGCCCACGCGACGGAGGCGGACGCGGCCTTCCTGGGCTCGCTCGGCCTGCACACCGTCTTCGACTTCCGCAACGCGGCGGACATCGCGCTGGAGGGCCCGGACGTGACGCTCCCGGGCGTGCGCAACGTCAACATCCCGCTGTCGGACCCGGCGGACGGCGGCGAGTTCTGGAAGATGGTGCACGACGGCGATCTGCGGCAGCTGCGCGAGGCCCTCGGCGACGGCCGGGCGGCGGGCCGCATGGCCGCCTCGTACCGGGTGCTCATCACGACGCGCACGGCCGAGCACAGCCGGGTGCTGCACGCGCTGGCGGAGGACAGCGTGCCGGCGCTGATGCACTGTGCCGCCGGCAAGGACCGGGCGGGGCTGACGGTCGCGGTGACGTTGCTGGCGCTCGGGGTGGCGCCGGGGGTGATCGAGGCGGACTACCTCGAGTCCAACGCGCCGCACCGGAGGTATCCGGTGCGGCGCGTCGGCTCCGCGGAGGTGATGGACTTGCTGTCGCCGCTGTTCGAGGCGCGGGCGGAGTACCTCGCCGCGGCGTTCGCCGCGATCGAGGAGACCTGGGGAACGACCGAGCGGTACCTCAGTGAGGGGCTCGGGCTCGGAACCGGGGCCCTCGAGCGGCTTCGCAGTCGGTTGCTGACCGGCTGAACGGCCCACACCCCCTGCTCAGCGCCCCGCCACCGCCTGCTTGACCAGGGTGCGGCCGAAGTCCCACATGAGGCCGCCGCCGTTGTGGGCCTCCTCCATGACCGCGGTGAAGGCCTCGACGAAGCGGTCGACCTCGGGCTCGCCGATGATCAGGGGCGGGATGAGCTTGATGACCTCCAGGTGGTCGCCCGAGACCTGGGTGAGGATGCGGTGCTTCTGCAGCAGCGGCACCACGACCATCTGGGCGAACAGGCCCTTGCGCGCCGCCTGGAGCATGGTCCAGCGGCCGCGCAGGCCCAGCGACTTCGGCTTGCCGAACTCGATGCCGATCATCAGGCCGCGGCCGCGCACGTCGTGCAGCAGCTCGTACCGGTCGGTCAGCGCCGCCAGCCGGGTACGCAGCAGGTCTCCGGTGCGGCGGGCGTTGGCGACCACCCCCTCGTCCTCCATGACGGAGAGCACCGCGAGTCCGGCCGCCATCGCCTGCGCGTTGGAACCGAAGCTCGCCGAGTGGACCAGCACCCGGTCCATGGAGGAGTAGACCTTCTTGAAGATCCAGTCCTTGCCGAGGGTGGCGCCTACGGGCACATAGCCGCCGGAGAGCGCCTTCGCCACGCACACCAGGTCCGGCTCGACGCCGGCCTCGTGCTGGTAGGCGAAGAACTCGCCGGTGCGTCCGACGCCCGTCTGCACCTCGTCCGCGATGAGCAGCGCCTTGTACCGGTGCAGCAGCTCCTGGGCCGCGCGCAGATAGCCGGGCGGGGGCATGTGGACGCCCTTGCCCTGGATCGGTTCGACGACGAAGCCGGCGACGTCGCCGCGCCGCAGCTCCCGCTCCAGGGCGTCCAGGTCGCCGAGCGGGACGGCGGTGTCCGGCAGCAGGGGCGCGAAGCCGTCCCGGAAGCCCTCCTCGCCGTTGACGGACAGCGAGCCGGCCGTCAGCCCGTGGAAGGCGTGCTCGCAGTAGAGCACGCGTTTCTTTCCCGTGGCGTAGCGGGCGAACTTCAGCGCCGTCTCCACGGCCTCGGTGCCGCTGTTGCCGAAGAACACCCGGTCCAGGTGCGGGGCGTACGACAGGAGCTTCTCGGCCAGCAGGCCGGGCAGCGGCGGGCAGTCGAAGCGGGTGAGGTCGGCGAGCGAGGCGTCGAGGACGTCGTGCATCGCCTTGCGGACGACCGGGTGGTGGCGGCCGACGCCCATCACGCCGAAGCCGGCCAGCATGTCGAGGTAGTCCTGGCCCTCGGCGTCCCAGAAGTAGGCGCCCTCGGCCCGCTCGTAGAACTTGTCGAAGCCGATGGTGTGCAGCATGCGCGGCAGCTGGTGGTTCAGGTGCCGGGCGTGCAGCTCGTACCGCTCGCCCCCGCGTTCGGCCAGCAGCCTGGCCAGGTCGAACCCCTTCTCCGCGGCCTTCGCCTGCGACCCGGTCTGCTCGTCCTTCTCGACGGCGGTCATGCCTGCGTCTCCTTAACCGCCTCGCGGGCTTCCTTGCGGGCCAGCACGGCACTGATCCGGCCGGCGATCTCTGCGGGGGTGAGCCCCAGGTCGGCCAGTACCTCGGCACGCTTGGCGTGCGGCAGGAACTGTTCGGGGATGCCGAAGGTGCGCACCGGCAGGTCGATGCCCGCGTCGCGCAGCGTCTGGGCGACCGCCCAGCCGACGCCGCCGGTGCGGCTGTTGTCCTCGACCACGGCGATCAGCCGGTGCCGCGCGGCCAGGGCGGGCAGCGCCTCGTCGACCGGCTTGACCCAGCGCGGGTCGACGACGGTGCAACTCGTGCCGCGCGCCTGGAGCAGCTCGGCGGCGTCCAGGCACACCCGGGCCATGGCGCCGACGGCGACCAGCAGGACGTCGCCGCCCTCGTCCTCGCCCCCGGGGCGGGCGAGGACGTCCATGCCGCCGGTCCGGCCGACGGCAGGGATGTCCTCGCCCACGTCCTCCTTGGGGAAGCGCACCACGGTGGGCGCGTCCTCGACCTGGACGGCCTCCCGCAGCTGGGCCCGCAGCTGCTGGGCGTCACGCGGGGCCGCGATCCGCAGGCCGGGCACGACCTGGAGGACGGACATGTCCCACATGCCGTTGTGGCTGGGCCCGTCCGTGCCGGTCACGCCGGCCCGGTCGAGGACGAAGGTGACGCCGCACTTGTGCAGGGCCACGTCCATCAGCACCTGGTCGAAGGCGCGGTTGAGGAAGGTGGCGTAGACGGCGAAGACCGGGTGCAGCCCGCCGGTGGCCAGGCCGGCCGCCGAGACGGCGCCGTGCTGCTCGGCGATGCCGACGTCCCAGACCCGGTCCGGGAACGCCGTGGCGAACTTCTCCAGGCCCACGGGCTGGAGCATCGCGGCCGTGATGGCGACGATGTCCTTCCGCTCACGGCCCAGCTCGACCATCGCGTCGCCGAACACCGACGTCCACGATGCGCCTCGGGACGGGGCCAGCGGCTGGCAGGTCAGCGGGTTCATCACGCCCACGGAGTGGAAGCGGTCCGCCTCGTCCTCCAGCGCCGGCTGGTAGCCGCGGCCCTTCTCGGTCCGGCAGTGCACCAGGACGGGACCGTGGAACCGCTTGGCCCGCCGCAGCGCCGACTCGACGGCGGCGATGTCGTGCCCGTCTATCGGACCCAGGTACTTCAGGCCCAGGTCCTCGAACATGCCCTGCGGCGCGAAGGCGTCCTTGAAGCCCTTCTTGGCGCCGTGCAGCGTCTCGTAGAGGGGCTTGCCGACGACCGGGGTGCGCTCCAGCAGGTCCTTGCCGCGGGCCAGGAAACGCTCGTAGCCGTCGGTCGTGCGCAGGGTGGCCAGGTGGTTGGCCAGACCGCCGATGGTGGGCGCGTAGGAGCGCTCGTTGTCGTTGACGACGATGATCAGCTGGCGGTCCTTGGCCGCCGCGATGTTGTTCAGCGCCTCCCAGGCCATGCCGCCGGTCAGGGCGCCGTCGCCGATGACGGCCACGACGTGCCGGTTCCAGCGGCCGAGCACCTGGTTGGCCTTGGCCAGGCCGTCGGCCCAGCCGAGCACCGTCGAGGCGTGGCTGTTCTCGATGACGTCGTGCTCGGACTCCTCGCGCGAGGGGTAGCCGGACAGACCGCCCTTGCCGCGCAGCTTGGAGAAGTCCTGGCGGCCGGTGAGCAGCTTGTGCACGTACGACTGGTGACCGGTGTCCCACAGGATCCGGTCGGAGGGCGAGTCGAACGCCCGGTGCAGAGCGATGGTCAGCTCCACCACACCGAGGTTCGGGCCCAGATGGCCGCCGGTTCTGGCCACCGCGTGAACCAGGAAATGGCGGATTTCCTCGGCGAGTTCGGTCAGCTCCTCGCCGTCCAAGGTCTTCAGGTCGCGCGGACCGCGGATGTTCTCCAGCAACGACACGCCGGCCCCCCTCCTCCTCTGCCGGCCCGACCCGGGCCGGGCTTTCTCTCGTCAGGCGCCGCCGGTCTACAGGACCGTGACGGCCGGCTCGCCCGAGGCGACGCCGTCCCTCTCCATCTGCTCCGCGAGCTTCATGGCCTCATCGATGAGGGTCTCCACGATCTTCGACTCGGGGACGGTCCTGATGACCTCGCCCTTGACGAAAATCTGCCCCTTGCCGTTGCCGGAGGCCACGCCGAGGTCGGCCTCCCGGGCCTCCCCCGGGCCGTTGACGACGCAGCCCATGACGGCCACCCGCAGCGGCACCTCCATGCCCTCCAGGCCGGCGGTGACCTCGTCGGCGAGCCGGTAGACGTCGACCTGGGCGCGGCCGCAGGACGGACAGGAGACGATCTCCAGCCTGCGCTGCCGCAGCCCCAGGGACTCCAGGATCTGGATGCCCACCTTGACCTCCTCCGCCGGCGGCGCGGAGAGGGAGACCCGGATGGTGTCGCCGATGCCCTCGGAGAGCAGCGCCCCGAAGGCCACCGCGGACTTGATGGTGCCCTGGAACGCCGGGCCCGCCTCGGTGACGCCCAGGTGCAGCGGGTAGTCGCACTGGGCGGCCAGTTGCCGGTAGGCGTTGACCATGACCACCGGGTCGTTGTGCTTCACCGAGATCTTGATGTCCCGGAAGCCGTGCTCCTCGAAGAGCGACGCCTCCCACAGCGCCGACTCCACCAGCGCCTCGGGTGTCGCCTTGCCGTACTTCTCCAGCAGACGCCGGTCCAGCGAACCGGCGTTGACGCCGATGCGGATCGGGGTGCCCGCCTCGGAGGCGGCCTTCGCGATCTCCTTGACCTTGTCGTCGAACTGCCGGATGTTGCCCGGGTTCACCCGCACCGCCGCACATCCCGCGTCGATCGCCGCGAAGACGTACTTCGGCTGGAAATGGATGTCCGCGATCACGGGGATCTGGGACTTGCGCGCGATCACGGGCAGCGCGTCCGCGTCGTCCTGCGACGGACAGGCGACCCGGACGATCTGGCAGCCGGACGCGGTCAGCTCGGCGATCTGCTGCAAGGTCGCCCCGATGTCCGCGGTGACCGTCGTCGTCATCGACTGCACCGACACCGGGGCGTCGCCGCCCACCGGGACGGACCCGACCTGGATGCGCCGCGAGGGGCGGCGGATCGCCAGCGGCCGGGCCGGTACGCCGGGCAGCCCCAGGGAGACCGGCTCGTTGGAGGTCATGGGTGTCAGCTCCGGTTCCCGGCCACGCTCTCGCGGGCCGCGCGCAGGGACTCCTTCAGTGATCCCATGGTGGCGAGCACGGCCGTGGGCTCGTAGCCGCAGTGGGCCATGCAGTTGTCGCACCGCGGGTCCTTGCCGCGCCCGTACTTCTCCCAGTCGGTGTCCTCGACGAGCTCCCGGTAGGTGGGCACGTACCCGTCGCTCATCAGATAGCAGGGGCGCTGCCAGCCGAAGAGCGAGTAGTTGGGGATGGCCCACGCGGTGCACGGGAAGTCGGCCTTGCCCTCCAGGAAGTCCAGGAAGAGCGGGCTGTGGTTGAGCCGCCAGCGCTCCCGGTTGCCGCCGGAGAAGGCCTTGCCGAACAGCTCGCGGGTCTGCTCGACGCCCAGGAAGTGATCCTGGTCCGGGGCCTTCTCGTAGGCGTAGGCAGGCGAGATCATCATCTCGTCCACCTTCAGCTCGTCGTTGAGGAAATTGAGGACCTCGACGACGGTCTGCGGTGTGTCGGTGTTGAAGAAGGTGGAGTTCGTGGTGACCCGGAAGCCGCGCCGCTTGGCCTCCTTGATGGCCGCCACCGCCTCGTCGAAGACGCCTTCCTTGGCGACCGACTCGTCGTGCCGCTCGCGCAGTCCGTCGATGTGCACGGCGAAGGCGAAATAGGGCGAGGGACGGAAGTTGTCCAGCTTCTTCCGCAGCAGCATGGCATTGGTGCAGAGGAAAACGTATTTCCGCCGCTCGACCAGCTGCTGGACGATCTCGTGGATCTGCGGGTGCATCAGCGGCTCGCCGCCCGCGATCGAGACCATCGGGGCGCCGGATTCCAGCACCGCGCCGACCGCCTGGGCGACCGGCATGCGCTGCCTGAGGATTCCGGCCGGATGCTGGATCTTGCCGCACCCTTCGCACTTGAGATTGCAGGCGAAGAGCGGTTCCAGCTCCACGATGAGCGGGAACTTCTCCCGCTTCCGCAGTTTCTGTTCAAAAAGGTAGCTCGCGACCCGGATGGTCTGGCGGAGCGGCATGGCCATGGTGTCTCACCTCCTGGGGAGCAGCAAAGAACGGTGCCATTCAAAAAAGGCGGGAAGCACGGTGCGCAGGACCCGGAATGCAGATATTCCACCGCGCAAAGTACCGATTCTCACGAGTTCATGTTCTGGAGCGTCCACGACCACTCGGACGGCCGCAACCGGGCGCGGACCCGCCCGGACGGCGCTTCGGAGCGTCGCGGCGGACTCCATGTCCACCGCGAGCGCGCCCGCGGCGTGCAGGGCCGCGCGTTCCACGCCCCGCACGACGTGGTCCGACCCCACGAGCGGTCCGGTGTGGATGGCGCGCCGGGGAGCGGCCTGGGCGAGCTGCTTGGCGAGCAGCTCGACGCCCACGCACTCGGTGCGCCCCGACGCGTAGCGGGTCTCGTCCGCGACGACCAGGTCCCCGGGGTGCATCCCGGGGGCCAGGCCGGCGCAGAACCCGGTGGCGATGACGGCCGCGTCGCGCATGGCCGGATCCTCGCCGAGCGTCCGCGCCACGGCACGGTCCGCGGCCTGCGGTCCCATGCCGGTGCGCAGGACGGTCACGGGCCCGGCCGCACCGCCGAGGCCGCCGCGCAGGGCGAGACGCTCGATGCCGAGCGCGCAGGCGATCAGCAGCGGTGCGGGCCCGCCCGTGCCGGAGGTCATCAGCTCTCCCGTCCCTCGAGTGCCGTGCCGCCGGAGCCGCCGCCGGGACCGCCGGCCGGGGCGAACGGGTCGCCGTGCAGGTAGCGGCCGAGGGCGGTGAGCGGGAAGACCTGGCGGTAGAGGTGGTAGTTGATGGAGAAGTCCCACGGGAAGCCGGTGCCGGTGAACTGGGGTTCGTCCCAGGACCCGTCCTCCCGCTGGGTCCGCGCCAGCCAGGCCACACCGCGCCGGACGGCCTCGCTCGACCGCTCCCCCGCGGCGAGCAGGGCCAGCAGCGCCCAGGCGGTCTGCGAGGCGGTGGACTCGCCGCGCCCGATCCACTCGGGATCGCGGTACGAGCGCAGGTCCTCGCCCCAGCCTCCGTCGGCGTTCTGCGCGCCCTCCAGCCAGTCCACCGCCCGCCGGACCGCCGGGTGGGAGGTGGGCAGTCCGGCCGCCACCAGGGCCGGGACCACGGCTCCGGTGCCGTAGACGTAGTTCACGCCCCAGCGGCCGAACCAGGCGCCGTTCTCCTCCTGCTCGGCCAGCAGCCACTCGATGCCGCGCCGGGTGCGCGGATCGTGCTCCTTGCCGAGGACGGCCAGCATCTCCACCACATGGGCGGTGACGTCCGCCGAGGGCGGGTCGATGACCTCGCCGAAGTCGCAGAAGGGCAGCTTGTTGGGGAACGGGCTGGTGTTGTCGGCGTCGAAGGCGCCCCAGGCCCCGTTCTTCGACTGCATGCCCAGCGTCCAGCGCACGGCGCGCTGCACGGCCGCCTCGACCCGGCGCGGCTCGGGGTGCTTGACGCGCTTGAGCGCGAGGACGACCTCGGCGGTGTCGTCGATGTCCGGGTAGTTGTCGTTGTGGAACTCGAACGCCCAGCCGCCCGGGGGCAGTTCGGGCCGCCGGACCTTCCAGTCGCCGGGCCGCGCGATCTCCTCGTCCAGCATCCAGTCGACGGCCTTGACCAGCGCCGGGTGGTCGCTCTCCAGGCCCGCGTCGGCGAGCGCGATGGCGGCCAGACAGGTGTCCCAGACCGGGGACTGGCATGCCTCGATCATGCGGACCGGGCGGCCCTGGTCGTCCTTGTGCCAGATGGCGAAACGGTCCAGCGACTCGAGCCCGGCGCGCAGGACCGGGTGGTCCAGGTCGTAGCCGAGCAGGTGCAGGGCGATGACCGAGTAGACGGCGGGGGGCTGGATGCCACCCCAGCAGCCGTCGTTCTCCTGGCGCTCGATGATCCAGCGTGCCGCCGAGTTGAGCGCCGTGCGGCGCAGCGGTCCGACCGCGACTCTGCGGTAGGCGTGCAGCGCCTTGTCCAGCCGCTGGAAGACGCCGTCCCAGCTGGCCGCCGGGGCCATCGGGCGCGGCGGGTTGGGCCGGCGGGGGTCGGTGTGCAGTTCGTCCAGGGAGAAGGGCGCGGGCCGTACGGGCCGCTTGGCCGAGACGACGGTCAGCGGCACGATGGTCTGCCGGGCCCAGCAGCCGAAGTCGTAGATGTTGAGCGGGATCCACTTCGGCACGAACATGATTTCCGGCGGCAGCTCGGGCAGGTGCTCCCACTTCCACCAGCCGAACAGCGCCAGCCAGATCCGGGTGAAGACCCGGGCGGAGGCGATGCCGCCCTGCTCCCGGATCCAGGCGGAGGCGGCGGCCATGTGCGGCTCGGCGGGGTCGTCCCCGGCCAGGCGGAGGGCGACGTAGGCCTCGATGGTGGTGGAGAGCTCGCCGGGTCCGCCGTGGAAGGTGGGCCAGGTGCCGTCCGGATGCTGCTGCGCCCGGATCCAGCGGGCGGCCGCGAGGGTGGTCTTCTCGTCCCGGATACCAAGGAACTGACGGAGCAGCAGGTCCTCGGCGTCCATGGTGACGTTGGTCTCCAGGTCGCCCTTCCACCAGCCCTGCTCGTCCTGACGGGACAGCAGGTGCTCGATGGAGCGGGCCGCGGCGTGCTCCGCCGCCTCACGGACAGCGCTGTCCGCGGGCTGGGGCAGAACGGTGGTGCTCTGGCCGGCCTCGGCTGCACGGGGCGGCAATGCCCCGGTGCCGTCGGTCGTCGCTGTCATGGTGTCCCCTTTGCGCAGTGAGTTTCTTCTCTGCCGTACTGCTGTACTTGGGGGTTCCGTCGGCCGGTGCTGCCGCGTGAGGGACACCGGCCGGCGACCGTGCAGGCTTGCTCAAGTGCGGTCGATAAAATCGGAATCATCTCTTTCGTACGACGACGAAGTCGGCGAGCGCGGTGAGCTGCGCCCGGACCTCGGCGGGCATGTCGACTCCGTCGAGTGCCTCGATGGCGGTCGCGTGCTGGCGGCGGGCCTCCTGGGAGCACCACTCCCGGCCGCCCGCCTCCTCGATCAACGCCGCGCGGGTGGCGAACTCTTCCTCGTCGAAGTCCTCGATCTGGTTCTCGCTGCTCTTGGCGTCCGCCGCGAGGATCGCGGCGAGCCGCTCGGAGGCCGGCCCGCCGGCCGCGAGGGCGGCGACGACCGGGAGGGACTTCTTGCGCTGGCGCAGGTCGCTCCAGGTCTGCTTGCCGGTGGCCTCCGGGTCGCCCCAGATGCCGAGCAGGTCGTCCACGGCCTGGAAGGCGAGCCCCAGGTGGTGGCCGTAGGCCTCCAGGACGTCGGCCGTGCGGTCGTCGGCGCCGCCGAGGACGGCGCCGATGGAGACGGCGCACGCCAGCAGCGCCCCGGTCTTGTTGCCCTCCATCTCCAGGCACTCGGCGACGGTGACCCGCTCGCGGTGCTCGAAGGAGATGTCCTGGGCCTGGCCGTCGATGAGCTTGCGGGTCGCCGTGGTGAGCCGCCGGGTGGCGCGGCCCGCCTCGACGGTGCCCAGCTCCAGCAGCACCTCGTTCGCGAGCGCGAAGAGCGCATCGCCGACGAGGATGGCCTGCTCGGGGCCGTAGACCTTCCACACCGTATCGCGGTGGCGCCGCTGCTCGTCACCGTCCATCAGGTCGTCGTGCAGCAGCGAGAAGTTGTGCACCAGCTCGACGGCCACGGCGCCGGGCACCCCCACCTCCGGGGGCGCGCCGGCCGCCTCGGCCGAGAGCAGTGCGAGCGCGGGCCGGACGGCCTTGCCGCTGTCGCCGTGCGTGGGCCGGCCTTCGGCGTCGATCCAGCCGAAGTGGTAGGCGGCGACAGTGTCCATGGGCGGCGCGAGCCGGCTCACGGCGGCACGCAGCACCGGCGTGGCAAGCGTCCGTCCGCGCTCCAGCAGGGCGTTGACGCCTGCGGTGTCGACAGCTGGGATCGCCGAAGTCACGGTCTCTCCTCTGGTGGTCGTGCTCACGCGCGCCCCGCTGCGGGTACGCGCGCCTTGTCGGCTCGCTGGTTCATACCGCCGCCTCCCGCAGGGGGTTGTGGTGCGGGCGGCCGAGCCCGGAGAGTGCCGCGCCGGCGGCGTTGAGACCGCTTCGCACCGCGCTCTCCATGGTCGCGGGCCAGCCGGTGGCGGTCCACGCCCCGGCCAGGTAGAGGCCGGGGGCGTTGGTGGGGGCGTGCGGCCGCAACCGGCCGACGCCCGGGGTCGGGGCGAACGTCGCCGTCCGCTCCCGCGTGACGAAGAAGTCCTTGACGCCGGCGCCGCGCGCGGCGGGCAACAGCCGCTCCAGCTCCGGCAGATAGCGCGCGCGCAGCTCGGCGACCGGCCGCTCGATGTCGTCGTGCGCGGCCGACTGGGAGACGGCCAGGTACTGGGCGCGGGCGTCGCGCTCGCGCAGTCCGGAGGAGTCGGTGCGGTCGAAGACCCACTGCACCGGGCTGCCGAGCGCGGCGAAGAACGGCTGCCGCAGGACTTTGCGGTCGTATACGACGTGCAGGTTGAGGATCGGCGCGGTGTCGATGCCGAGCAGCCGGTCCGGGTCGTCGAGGGCGCCCTCGGGGAGGAGGGCGTGGGTCTCGCGCTGGGGCACGGCGAGCACGACGGTGTCGGCCGTCAGCCGCTCGCCGCCGCCCGGGCCGGCCTCGGTGTCGACCTGCCAGCGGCCGTCCGGGCCGCGGGTCAGGCCGGTGGCCCGGGTGCGCAGCTCGGTGCGCACGCCGGCCTTGTCGAGGGCGGCGCGGGCCCGGGTGTCGTGCAGCTCGCCCAGCGGCACGCGCGCCCAGCCGATGTCGGCGGCGCCGGGCTCGGAGAGCAGCCCGGTCTTGAAGACCATGGCGGCCAGGCCCAGCGAGGCGTGGTCGGCGGTGGCGTTGAGCGTGGCGATGCCGACGAGGTCCCAGAGCGCCTCGACGGTGCGGGCGGACTGGCCGTGGCGGCGCAGCCAGGTGCCGAAGTCGACGTCGTCCAGGCCGGGGTCGGCCGGGTCGAGGTTGCCCAGCGCCAGCGCGGCCCGTCCCACGGTGGCCCGCTCGGCGAGCGAGAGGTGCGGGTAGGTGGCCAGGCTGGCGGCCAGGTGCAGCGGTACGGGCAGGGCGGTGCGGCGCAGCCGGCCGAGGCGGGGCCGCCCCGAGGGGTGGCCGACGTCGAGGACGGGCACGTCGAGCCGGCGCTGGAGCGGGGCCAGGCGCAGGGCGTCGAGCCGGTCGAGGAACCACTGGTAGGCGGTGCAGCAGCGCAGGTGGACGTGCTGGCCGTTGTCGACGGTCAGCTCGCCGCGGCGGAAGGAGAAGGCGAGCCCGCCCAGGCGGGGCCGGCCCTCCAGCAGGGTGACGCGCAGGCCGGCGTCGGCGAGCTGCAGGGCGGCGGTGATGCCCGCGAGGCCGCCCCCGATCACCACCGCGGCCGCCCCGTCGGGGCGGCCTGCCTGGTCAGCGCCGGTGCGGTCGGTCCCGTTGGTCCATGGCGTCACGCGATGACTCCCTCGGTCGCCGTGCGGAACGCCTCCGCCGGTCGGCGGGTCGCACACCGCCGGCCGGTGTGGATGCGGAACATCAGGCGCGCCCCCTGGCGGTCTGCCGGTGGACGCTGCGCGCGTCGTACCCGGACAGCCCGCGGACGGCCACGAAGGCCTTCTCATGCCCGGGCAGGGAGACCCTGCCGCGCAGCACGGCCTCCGGCTCCTCGGCGATGCGGTCCAGGAGCCGGCGGTAGATGCCGGACATGGCGGCGACGCAGGCCCCGCTGCGCCGGTCGAGCATCGGCAGCAGCCGCATGCCCTGGGCGAAGAGGGCGCGGGCGCGCCGCACCTCGAACTGCACCAGGCCGGGGAAGTCCGCGCCGGCCGGGGGCCGGGTGGAGTGGAACCCCTCGGAGCAGCCGAACTTGGCGAGGTCGTCGGAGGGCAGGTACGTGCGGCCGTTGGCCGCGTCCTCGCGGACGTCGCGCAGGATGTTGGTCAGCTGCAGCGCGAGCCCCAGCGTGTCGGCGTACTCGGCGGCTCGGCCGGCCTCCCGTGCGCCGGGCACGGTGCCGAAGACGCCCAGCGAGAGCCGTCCGATGGCGCCCGCGACGCAGCGGCAGTAGACGGCGAGGTCGTCCCAGGTCTCGTAGGTCTGGCCGCGGACATCCATCTGCACCCCGTCGATGAGCTCGTCGAGCCCGCCGATGGGGATCGGGAAGCGGCGCACGGCATGGGCGAGCGCGACGGCCACCGGATCGGTGTCGTCCTCGTCGACGTCGCCCTCCCTTATCCGGCCCAGCAGCTCCCGGGACTCCTCCAGGCGGATCCGCTTGGACTCGGGGTCCAGCGGTCCGTCGCCGATGTCGTCGATGCGCCGGGAGAAGGCGTACAGCGCCGACATGGCCCGCCGCTTGGCGGTGGGCAGGAGTCTGATCCCGTAGCTGAAGTTGCCGGCCTGCTGTCCGGTGACGGCCTCGCAGTAGCTGTACGCGGCGAGTACCGGCGCGGACGCGTGTGGCGTTCCGGTCACGGTCCCGCTCACCCCTCTCTTCGCAATGTCGCCGCCACCTCGCGCAGCAGGGTGGGCTTGGTGGGCTTGGGCGGTCCGGGCAGGACGTCGTAACCCGCGGCGGCGACCGCGCGGAGCGCGGCCCTCCCCCCGCCCACGAACCCCGCGAGCAACAGCTTCAGCCTGCCTCGGACGCTACCCACCAGGGGGGTCCCTTCATTCAGCAGGTGCCCGGCGCGTTCCGCCTCGTACGCGACCAGCGCGCGCAACGATGCGCCGCTGGTCGGCAGCGCGAGGTCGGACTCCGTGACGCGGAAGCGCTCCATGTCCTCGGCGGGGAGGTAGACGCGGTCGCGGCCGAGGTCCTCCGCGACGTCCTGTAGGTGTTCGACGATCTGCAGCGCGGTGCAGACCGCGTCCGAGCGGCGGATCCGCTCGGGAGTGGCCGTTCGGGTGATGCCGAGGACGAGCCGGCCGACGGGGTTCGCCGACAGCTCGCAGTAGGCCAGCAGCTCCTCGTACGTGGTGTAGCGGCGGACCCGCTGGTCCTGGCGGTTGGCCTCGATGAGCCCGAGGAAGGGCTCGGGGGTCAGACCGCACCGGCGCACGGTCGGGCGCAGGCGGATCAGCAGCGGATGGCGGGGGCCCGTGCCGGTGGCGTCGAAGACGCGCAGCAGGTCGGCCTCGAAGGCGTCCAGCATGACCGGCCGGTCGTCCACCTGCTCGCGGTCGAGGCCGAGCAGCTCGGCGTCCCGGCCGCCGGGGGCCAGGTCGCCGTCGCCGATGTCGTCGACGAGGCGGGCGTAGCCGTAGACGGCCATCAGGTCGTCCCGCCAGGCGCGGGGCACGAAGAAGGGCGCGACGGGGAAGTTCTCGTACGCGGCCTTGTCGAGCACGGCGCGCGCGTGCGCGTCCGTCCCGGCGGTCATCGGGGGCTGCCCGGAGCGGGGACGGCGTACGCGTCTTCGGCGCGGGAGGACCGCGTGGCCAAGGCAGCCGAGGCAGCCCACGCAGTCAACGCAGCCAATGCAGCCATTGCCGTCACATCTCCCGTTCTACACTGCCGAGCCAGAACATCCTATTTCGGACACGCCGCAGGTCCGCTCTCCCCTGACGGCTCCCCCCGCACCCCTGAGCCACCCCCCGCGCCGGCCCCGTCGGCACGGGATACACGGGTATCACCGAGCCGCGCCGCACATGGGCCACATACAGGCGCAAAACAGCACGCTACAGCCTACGCCGCACATGTGTCCGACGTCCGCCGGGGTACGTGCTTGATCCATACAATGCCACGCGGGGGCCGAATCAACCGTCCCAATAGGCCAGTTGATCGTTACGAACAGGTCAAGGCCCCCGTTGACAGAGTCGACGGGGGCCTGTTACGGACGGGCGTCGCGGCCGGGGCCGGCTAGCGGGCCGTCTCCTTCTCGTACGCCCGGACCACCTCGTCCGTCGGGCCGTCCATGAGCAGCTCGCCGCGCTCCAGCCACAGCACCCGGTCACAGGTGTCACGGATGGACTTGTTGTTGTGACTGACGAGGAAGACCGTGCCGGCCTCCTTGCGGAGCTCG
>NZ_JBFAPH010000143.1:0-16086 GCF_040675635.1 Streptomyces sp. NPDC049577 | reverse complement strand
CACCACCGTGAAGTCCCCGCTGCCCAGCGGCAATGAGGTGCGGTAGGGCAGCCGGACGGCGTCGTCCCTGCCGTCGAACGACAGGGCGCCGCCGAGCCGGCCCGCGACCGGGCGGGCACCGCCGAGGACCGTCGCGGGCCGGGCGCCGGGCGCGAGGTCGTCGGTCGTGGGATCCGGGCCCCGGCGGGCGCCCAGCCAGTCCTCGCCGAAGCGGGCGAACCGGATCTCCTGCCGCGCGTCCGCCTTCCCCGCCTCGTACAGCAGCCCGGCCAGCGCGCCGCCCCCGATGGCCGTCATGTCCGAGTAGCCGGACCAGTCCGAGGTCACCTTCCTGCCCCGCTCGGCACCCTCCCAGGTGCGCCCCTCGTCGTAGGAGGAGCGGATGGTCATCGTCCGCCGGCGGTCGGGGTCGGCGGGTGCCGAGAACAGCCAGCGCCCCGGCCGCAGCGGCAGGACCGCGCCCTGCACCATCGGCGCGTACAGATCGGGCAGCGCCCGGAAGGGCGCGGCGAAGCTGCCGCCGCCATCCCGGCTGACGGCCTCGTCCCGGTTGCCGAGCTCCGTGCCGTCCTGTTCCCGGCCGCCCACGTAGACGGCGCCGTCGCGCCGCTCGGCCAGGGTCAGCTCGGAGGGTTTCTGACCGTAGGTGCCGTCGGCGCGAACGGCACGCGTGTCCGTGGCGCCGAGCCGCCAGTGGGCGCCGCCGTCGTCGCTGTACGCGAGCGCGGCGTGGTTGGCCGAGGTGCGGGCCCCGTCGTGGCTCTCGGCGTTGACACCGACGACCAGCCGCCCGCGGTGCCGGCCGTGCTCCAGCTGGATGCCGTGTCCGGGCCCCGTCGCGTACCAGGAGTTCCAGCCGCGCGGCCGCAGGGCCGCCGTCAGCTCGCGCGGCCGCGACCAGCTGACTCCGTCGTCCGCGCTGTACTGCACATGGGGCCTTCGATCGCAGGGCACGTCGCAGTTGCCCGCGTCCGGGCGGCCCTTGTTGGAGGTGGTGGCCAGGACGATCCGGCCCGTGCGGCGGTCCACGACGGGTGCCGGGTTGCCGTGGGTGTCGCCGTGCCCGGAGTCGACGAGGAGCAGCGGGCCCCAGCTGCGGCCGCCGTCCGTGGAGCGCTTGAGGACCACGTCGATGTCCCCGGCGTCGCCGCAGTCGTGCTTGCGGCCCTCGGCGAAGGCGAGCAGCGTGCCGCGCACGGTGGTGACGATCGCGGGAATGCGGTAGCAGGCGTACCCCGGGTCCTGCCCGGGCCGGAAGAGCACCTGTTCGTCGAATCCCGCGGGCTGGGGAGCGGCCCCCGAGGCCGGACGGGGGAGGAGGGCCAGCAGCAGGCCGGCCAGCACGGCGGGCACCGCGGCGGACATCGCGGGGCGGCGGGAGCGGTGACCGGTGCGGGGAGGCGGCGCCATGGTGCGGTCCTTGGGGTGCGTCGGTGCGCGTCCTGTGTCCGGTGGGCCAACGTACGGGCCGGACACGGCTCCCACAAGCACCGGGCCTCCCGGCGGGCTACACCGGTCGCAGGATCACCTTTCCCTGGTTGGCACGCGCTTCGATGATCCCGTGGGCCTCGGCGGCCTGCTCCAGGGGCAGCTCGGCATGGATCCGGGGACGCAGCCGCCCGGCGGCGAACAGCTCCCACAGTTCCTGCCGCCACTGCTCCATCAGGGCCGGCCGGCCCCGGGCTGTCCGCGCCACCTGGAAGCCGATGACCGATTTCCCGCCCACCAGCAGGTCGTACGCCTGGATCGTCCCGCCACCGGAGCTGTAGGCGACCAGCCGCCCGCCCGGGGCCAGGGCGGCCACGGCGGGGGAGAGCAGCTCTCCGCCGACCGCGTCCAGCACGATGTCCACCGGCTCGCCCCAGGAATCGTCCGTATAGGTGACCACCTCGTCGGCCCCGAGCGAGCGGACGAACTCCGCCTTCTCCGCCGAGCCGACCGCCGCCACGACCCGCCCGGCGCCCCGGGCCGCCGCGAGCTGCACGGCCAGGTGGCCGACCCCGCTGGCCGCGCCCGTCACCAGCACGGATTCGCCTTCGGCCGGCCGGGCGGACTCGTACGCGCCGAGCGCGACCAGGCCGGAGCGCACCAGGGCCACCGCCTCCGAGGCGCTCGCCCCCTCCGGGACCGGCGAGGCCATGGCGGCGTGCAGCAGGGCGTGGTCGGCATAGGCGTCGCCGAAGCACAGACCGGTGACCCGCTCGCCGACCTGCCGGCCCGTCACCTCGGGGCCCACGGCGACGATCTCGCCCGCCACCTCGCCGCCCAGGCTCCCGGGCAGCGGCATCCCGCCCTCGCGCACCTTGCGGACCATCGGCAGGGTGACCCCGACGGCCTCCGTGCGCACCAGCAGCTCGCCGGGGCCGGGGCGGGGCACCTCGGTCTCCTCCAGCCGCAGCACCTCGGGACCGCCGTTCTCGTAATACCGGACACGACGCATGAGCACCTCCGACACGCAGGGCGGCAGCCCCCCAATTCATTGGGGCTCCCAACGGATGTCTCCACCGTAGCCGACTTCATTGGGAACTCCAACGGTTTTCCGGCCCTGTCATTCGTTGGGAGTACCCACGACCCCCGGTTAGGCTCGGACCATGGCAGAGACCGAGCCCGCGCTCACCCGCATCCGCGCCCTCCCCAGCTGGCTGCTGAACCGCGCCTCGGCGCGCGGCCGCCGCCTGGTGTCCGAGGCGTTCGCGCAGGACGGCATGCGCATGCCCCACCACGCGGTGCTCTCGGCCGTCGCCGACCTCGGCCCGGTCGCCCAGGCCCAGCTCGGCCGCACCACGGGCTTCGACCCCAAGGACATGGTCGGCATCCTCAACGACCTCCAGGCCGAGGGGCTCGTCACCCGCGCCCCCGACCCCGCCGACCGCCGGAAGAACGCCATCACCATCACCCCCGCCGGCCGCCGCCGGCTCACCCACCTCGCCGCCCTGGGCGACGAGGCGAACGAGGCCCTCCTCGCCGCCCTCACGCCCGTCGAGCGCGAACTGTTCCTCGCCCTCCTCGCCAAGGTCGTGGAGGACGCCGACTGAACTTCCCCCGAAAGCACGGGCAACAGCCCCCCGGATCTGGTGGGATGTCTCTTCGTACCGGTCGTACCGGACGGAACGGTCCGTACCTCACGGTGTGACGGAACAGGGCGAAAGAAGGAGGAAGGCGGCCCGCGTGAATCTGCAGCAACTGCACTACACCTCCGCCGCACCCAGGTCGGACGGCCCGGGATTCCGCTTCACCGCAGCCAGCCCCGAACTGCCCATCACCCTGCTGGGGGAGGCCGAGCAGCTGATCGGCTACGAGCCCCCGCGCGGCGCCCCCGCCCGGCCGACGCCCGAGGAAATCGCCGCACTGCCGGTCTCGTTCAGCCACATCCGGCTCTCCGACGGCAGCCGGCTGCTGTGCCGCACCGTCTGCACCGGCTACGAGCCCGCCCCCGGCGGCCGCCGCGCAGCCTTCCACGCCCACGCCGTCCGACTGCCCGACGGCGCCGGGCTGCCCGGCGGCCTGCTTCCCATCGAGGCGTGGGAGTCGCCCACCTGGTCCGAGCGCGCCCCCAAGAGCGGCACGCCCGAGCCCATCAGCACGATCGTCCCCGCCCGGCGCATCGACAAGACCGGCCTGCTCGACTTCGTCCACTCCCGCGCCGACCGGCTCGAAGCCTTCCTCGCCGACGTCCGGACCCTCTTCCGCACCCGCGACGCGCCGCAGCTGCTGGTGATCGAGCGCGACAGCGCCCACACCGCGTACTGGATCGCCGTCGCCAGCGCCGTCCTGCCGCGCGAGCTCGCCGACCGGCTGACCTTCACCACCTACACCCGCCGCCCGCTGCTCGCCCGGCAGCAGATCGTCGGGGCCTGCCCCGGCGCCGAGGTCGACTTCGCCACGGCCGCCGCCGACAACCGCTTCCGCGTGCACGACTGCACGGGCGGCCCCTCCAGCCCCGTCCGGCCCGAGCGCGACCTGTGGGCCGCCGTCGCCACCCGGGTCTGGCTCGCCGGCATGCCCGCCCTGTTCGCCGAGGCCTCCCGCGACCGGTCCACCGCCGCCCGCGACGGCTCCGACGACGCCGGGCGGCTGGCCGCCCTCGCCGCCCGCGAGGGCATCGCCCTCGACGCGAACGGCCGCACCGCCGCCGCCCGCTGGGCCCGCGAACAGAGCCCCGACGGACGCTTCGACGCGACAGCCCGCGACCGTCTGCTCACCACCCTCGCCGCCGGCGGCACCGACCGCACCCCCGAGGAATGGACGGCCCTGGCCGCCTTCGCCGACGAGCTCGCCGCCCTCGCGCCCCGCGTCGCCACCGCCCCCCTCCGCCGCGACCTGCGGGCCGAGATGGACCGCCTGGCCGCCGCCCCCGACCAGCCCCTCGTCCGCTTCCTGTCCCTCCTCCGCCTCGCCGAGGCCCTGCGGGTCAACCACGCGCCGCTCCTGCCCCCGCTCACCGAGCGCCTGGCCGGGGCCCTGCTCGACGAGGCCGCCCAGGACCGCAAACTCGTGCGCGCCGCCCTCGACGCCCACCCCCTGCTGGCCGGGCCCGTCCTCGGCTCGCTCGACCGGACGGCCGCCCAGGACGACCCGCGGACGGTCGCCCGCCTGCTCACCGCCGAACTGCCCGGCGCCGACCTCACCGGCTGCCCCCACCTGACCATGGCCACCGCCGTGACCGGCTCCGCCGTCCCGCTCCCCGAGACGGACGCCGACCGCCCCGCCCTCCTGCACGCCCTCCTCAAGGCGGCCGGCGGCGAGTACCAGGGCGTCCCCTCCGTCCTGCGCACCGCCTACCGGCTCGCCTGGGACGGCAGACCGCTGCGCTCCGCCGAAGCCCGCACCCTGCTCGCCGAACTGCCCGCCGCCTGGCACCGCGAGGCCGGCCTCGACAAGGCCTTCCTGCACTCCGCCCTCACCAGCGCCCCCGACGACCCCTGCGCCCCCGACCTCGCCCGGGCCCTGCTGGCCTCCGGCGCGGAGCCCGCGCCCCGCGAGCGGGCCGCCCTGCTCCTGCTCAAGACCGCCGGCGAACTGGCCGAGGGCGAGGCCCTGCCCGGCTTCACCGCGCGCACCGCCACCCTCCGCGCCCAGGCCGCCCCGCTCGAACCCGGCATCGACGAGCGCGTGGGCGACGCCCTCGCGCGCCGCCTCCTCACCCTCGACCCGCCCCCCGGCGAACTGCCCGACCTCATCGACTCCGGCGACGAACACCTCCTGGGCGCCTACGCCCGCGAGGCCCGCGGCGAGACCGTCGGCGAACGACTGCGCGGCAACCCCCTCTACGCGGCCGTCTGCTTCGTCGCCTGGCACACCGAACCCGGCGCCGGCGCCCTCTGGGACGAGATCCGCACCGAGCTCCTCGCCTCCGTGCTCCGCCCCGAGGTGCGCCGGATGCCGGCCGAGGAGATCGAGGAGATGCTGCACTGCCTGCGGCAGGTCGGCGCCGAATGGGTCGAGGCGTTCCAGGAGTGGAACCGGCTCGGGGTGCTCGGCCGGCTCACCGGGCTCAGCGCCTTCGGCGGCCGCCGCAGGTCCCGCTGAACCGCCCCCGGCCCCTCCCCCGGCGCCCGCATCCCACCCGGCCCGAGGCCCCGGAATCTCACCCGGCCCCGGCGACCACGCGCTCCTCGCCCGCGTACACGTTCATCGACGAGCCGCGCAGGAAGCCGATGAGCGTCATCCCCGATTCGGCGGCCAGGTCCACCGCCAGCGAGGACGGCGCCGAGACCGCCGCCAGCACCGGGATGCCGGCCATCACCGCCTTCTGCACCAGCTCGAACGAGGCCCGCCCCGAGACCATCAGCACCGCCCCCGACAGCGGCAGCAGCCCCTGCTGCAGGGCACGCCCGACCAGCTTGTCCACCGCGTTGTGCCGGCCCACGTCCTCGCGTACGTCCAGCAGCTCGCCGTCCGCGGTGAACAGCGCGGCCGCGTGCAGCCCGCCGGTGCGGTCGAAGACGCGCTGCACCTCCCGCAGCCGGTCCGGCAGCCTCGCCAGCACCTCCGGCGTCAGCCGCACCGGTGACGGGCCGTCGGAGACCGGCCAGCGGGCGTTCGTCCGCACCGCCTCCAGGCTCGCCTTGCCGCACAGACCGCACGAGGACGTGGTGTAGACGTTGCGCTCCAGCGACACGTCCGGCACGGGCACGCCGGGCGCCAGCCGCACGTCGACGACGTTGTAGGTGTTGCTCCCGTCGTCCGTCGCGCCGGCGCAGTAGACGATGTTCGCCAGCTCCTCGGCGCGGCCCAGCACCCCCTCGCTCACCAGGAAGCCCGCCGCCAGCGCGAAGTCGTCGCCCGGCGTGCGCATGGTGATCGCGAGCGGCTTGCCGCCGAGCCGGATCTCCAGCGGCTCCTCCGCCACGAGCGTATCGGGACGGGAGCTGACGACCCCGTCCCTGATGCGGACGACGCGGCGTCGCTCGGTGACCCGTCCCATGTCGCTCCCCGTCTGCCTCTCCATGTCGGTCTGCCCGGTCCGGGAAAACGGTCTCACGCGACGCGGGCCCGGACGGACCGGGGGACTCCGCCGCCCCGCGGCCCTCTGGCTACCGGCCGGTAGCACTGGCTACCGTTCGATGGCAGGAAAGCCGGCTGTCCGGCAGCCGCACCGCGCCACCCTCCCCGCCCCGACCGCGCACCGAGAGCGGAGACCACGAGATGGCAGCACCCACGGCATCCCCCGCGACACCAGCCCTCGCCCTCAAACCGGGCACCGCATGGGCCACCGCCTGGCAGCGCTGCCGGGCCCTCGCCCCCGAGGCGTTCCACGACGACCGCGTCCTCAACCTCTGGGGCGGCGCCTGGCGGCCCGACGGCCGCCCGCTGCCCGCCGCCAGCCCCGTCGACGGCACGCCGCTGGCCGGGCCGCCCCGCCTCGACGTGGCCACCGCCCACCGGGCCGTACGGGCCTCGCTCGACCAGCACCGCGCCTGGCGCGACGTCCCGCTCGCCGACCGCACGGCCCGCGTCACCGCCGCCCTCGACGCGCTCCACGAGCACCGCGACCTCCTCGCCCTGCTCCTCGTCTGGGAGATCGGCAAGCCCTGGCGGCTGGCCCGGGCCGACGTCGACCGGGCCGTGGACGGCGTCCGCTGGTACGCCGACCGCATCGACACCATGCTCGCCGGCCGCACCCCGCTGGCCGGGCCGGTCAGCAACATCGCCAGCTGGAACTACCCGATGAGCGTCCTCGTCCACGCCATGCTCGTGCAGACGCTGGCCGGTAACGCCGTCATCGCCAAGACCCCCACCGACGGCGGCCTGGCCTGCCTCACCCTGGCCTGCGCGCTCGCTGCCCGGGAGGGTCTGCCCGTCACCCTGGTCAGCGGTGGCGGCGGAGAGCTCTCCGCGGCCCTGGTCCGCGCCCCCGAGATCGGCTGCGTGTCGTTCGTCGGCGGCCGCGACACCGGCGCCCGCGTCGCCACCGCCGTCGCCGACCTGGGCAAGCGCCACATCCTGGAGCAGGAGGGCCTCAACGCCTGGGGCGTGTGGGAATTCACCGACTGGCCCGCCCTGGGGCGGCTGATCCGCAAGACCTTCGACTACGCCAAACAGCGCTGCACGGCCTACCCGCGCTTCGTCGTCCAGCGCGCGGCCTTCGCCGACTTCCTGGCGCACTACCTCCCGGCCGTACGCTCCGTCCGGCTCGGCCATCCGCTGGCCGTGGCCTCGCCCGACGACGAGCTGCCCGACCTCGACTTCGGCCCGCTGATCAACGCCGCCAAGGCCCGGGAGCTCACCGAGCAGGTCGCCGGGGCCGTGGACCGCGGCGCGATCCCCCTCCACCGCGGCGAGCTCGACCCGGCCCGCTTCCTGCCCGGCCAGGACACCGGCGCGTACGTGGCACCCGTCACCCTGCTGAACCCGCCGCCGTCCTCCCCCCTCCACCACGCCGAGCCCTTCGGCCCGGTCGACACGATCGTGCTCGTGGACACCGAGGCCGAACTGCTGGCGGCCATGAACGCCAGCAACGGCGCCCTGGTCGCCACCCTCTCCTGCGACGACCCGAAGACCTACGAGCGGCTCGCCCCGCAGATCCGCGCCTTCAAGGTCGGGCACGGCGCACCGCGCTCGCGCGGCGACCGCGAGGAGCTCTTCGGCGGCTTCGGCGCGTCCTGGCGCGGCGCCTTCGTCGGCGGCGACCTGCTCGTCCGGGCCGTGACCCGCGGCCCGGCGGACGAGCGGCTGCCCGGCAACTTCCCCGACTACCACCTGATGCCGTAGCGGCACCGACCCGCGCCGCCCGGCGGCCCCGGGCGGCGCGACGGGGCTCGCGCCGGCCCGGCCCGGCTCCGGCCCCAGGTCCTGGCGGCCCGGGACGAAAGGCCTGGTGAGAAGCACTCCGAATCCTTGATAGAGTTATCCATGTCGCCGCGGGGAACACCGGCGGAGACAGACACCTTGTCCGGGTGGCGGAATGGCAGACGCGCTAGCTTGAGGTGCTAGTGCCCTTTATCGGGCGTGGGGGTTCAAGTCCCCCCTCGGACACCAGCAGAAACCCCAGCTGAGCTGGGGTTTTTCTGTTTGTCCGGGCTGGGTCGGGCTTCGGTGCGACCAGTGCGTGACCAGTGGGATCCGGAACTCCTGCGACCGGCGGCGTGACCAGCCACGAGACAGCCGGGCATGGATCTTGCTCAGGCAGTGCGCCCCACGAGGCCGAAAAGGTGTGGTCCGGGCGGGCGAATGTCCAGCCGGATCGGTCCCTCGGGGTTCACTCTCCGGCCAGGGAGACGGCACAGGAGTGGCTGACCGTCTTCCTGCGCCCCGACATCACCAGCCGCGAGCACACGTACCACGGGCAGGTGGCGATCTTCTACGTCCCCGCCTGCCCCCTCGCTTCCCACCACAGCCGAGCACACCTCCGTGCTCGGCTTTCCTTTTTCGCCCTAGTACTCCAGTCTCGTTTCGCGATCTTGTGGCCGTACCCGTAGACCCCGCCCGCTGGCGGGCGATGTTCGACCAGGCCATGTCCCGGATCGTGGGTCGGTAACGATGTGGTCCACGGCGATGGCCGAAGCCAGGAAGGACACCCCACAGCGCACGCAGGGGATCGGGCCCTGGCTCCACCGCATCAGGCGCCGCTGTGCTGCCCGTTCGGCGCCCGACCGTCTGCTCCGTCGCCGCTCGGGCCACGGGCGATGGGTATGGGCAGTGTCGGAATGGGCCGGGCCGGGCATTCTGCCAAGGGGCCTGTGGGCAGCACGACAGGCAAGGCGGTACGGCAGGCAGCGGCTGGGGTCAGATGGCTGCGGTGCGTGGTGGTGACGGCCGGGTGTTCCTTCACGCCCGCCAACGGCTGGTCTGGGGCGGCCCGGACTCCCGCTGTCGGGCGCGCAAGCTGGTGCTGGGCTACGAAGAGGCGCGGAGGCTGCTGACCGATTCTCATCGCCTGCTCGCCGCCGAGTATCTGGCGAAGGGTCCTGCGTCCGCGATGTCGATCGCCCAGGTGGATCCGCCGGAGCACACCCGTCTCCGGGCGGTGGTCAACCACGCCTTCGCCGCCCGGTCCATCCGGGCGTACCAGGCACGGGTCGAGGGGCGTGCTCGAAGGCTGGCCGCCGGGCTCCGCGCGGGGGACCAACCCTTCGACGCGGTGTCCGGGTTCTGCGTGCCGTACGCCTTCGGTGTGCACTGCGACGTGATGGGCGTGCCGGGTCGGTTCCGGCCGCAGCTGTACCGCTGGTCCTGGGCTCGCGCCGCCGATCCCCTGGCCGGTCTGGCCGAGATCCGGCAGGCCGAGCTTGAACTGCACCGTGGGGTCGGCGATGTGCTCGACAACCTCCGCCACCATCCAAGCGACGGCGTCCTCACCGCTTTGCTCGATACCCACGAGCAGGGCGGACTCACACAAAGGGAGTTGAAGGGGCTTGCCGCTTCACTGTTCTTCGACGGCGCTCACCTTGCCGCAGCCCAGCTGGCCACCGCGCTGCTGTGCCTCCTCCTGCACCCTGCTCAGCTCGCCCCGCTGCGCACCGGGCAGCTCCTGCCGACCGCAGCCGTCGAGGAAGTGCTGCGCTACAGCCCCTCCATCACCCTGGGGATGGCCCGGTCTTCTCTCTCACCGGCCGGCCTCCCGGCGTTCGTGGCGTTCGGCCCCGCCAACCGCGACCCTGCCGCATTCGGGGCCCCTGATCGCTTCGACGTCGCCCGCAGTCCCAACCGCCACCTCAGTTTCGGGCGGGGCATCCACCACTGTCTCGGCGCCGAACTCGCCCGCCTCGAACTCGCCACCGCCCTGCGTGTCCTGCTCTGCGAGCGTGCCGGACTCCGCCTCGCCGCCGACCCCGGCACACTCGCCTGGACAGCGAGCCCCACCATCCGGACGCTGGACGCCCTCCCCCTCACCTGGTATTGACCAGGCCATCCGTCACCACGACCGTGGGTGGGTGATCTCGATCCGCGACTGCGCATTGATCAGCAGGCTGTCCACGGCGGCGATCGTGCGTGTCCGCGCGCAGGTAGGCCTGGCCGGCGTGGGCGAGCGGCTGCCCGGAGAGCGACTGACCAAAGGGGGCTACAGCACCGCTGCCCCCGGCCCGCCGTCGCCGTCGTCCGTGGGGACGCTGTGCGGGCCGACCGCATACGGTGCGGCGGAGGCGCCCGCAGTGCCTGACGGGGCGGTGGCAAACCTGACGCCCTCAAGACCAGACAAGCCGTCAGCACGCCGTGGCGGTGGCGGAACGGATCTTCATGGGATGTCCGTTCGAGCAGAGGCACTCGAAGGACTGGCGCCACCGATCCAGGCAGTCCCGATGGGGTGGGCCACCTTCTGCATGTGCGGCTACCTGGGAGGACAGGGCACGCAACGGGGAAGGCACGGGCCCATGTGGAGGCCGGCGAACCAGTTGCGAAGACCGGGCCGAGCGGCACAACCGGGCGGGAAAGGTGGTGTTGGCTCAGGGGGCCGACCGGTTGATCAGCACCGCGTCGCTGACCTCGGGCAGGTCGTCAGGGCGCGGCCACGGGGCTCTTGCCGCCCATCAGGTCGGGGCCACTGAGGTTGCCGTGCTCGTCCTGGGCCAACCGGGGGACACGGCACATGATCCGAAGGAAACGGCCTAGTCGGTCTCAAGGACGGTGAGCAGCTCGGCGAGGGCGGGTAGGGCGTGTTCGATCGCTTCCCGGCTGTTCGGGGTCAGATTGGCCAGAGCGCGCTGTAGGGCAGCCGTGCTGGTTCGGTCGTAGGTGTGGAGCATCTCCAGTGCGGCGGGTGAGGCGGCGAGGCGGACGGCGCGCAGGTCGGTCGTTGAGGGTTCGCGCTCGACCAGGCCGGCGGTGGTCATGGTGCGGACGAGGTTGCTGATCGTGGAGGGGGCCAGACGCAGCCGGTCGGCGGCCTGGCGAGGTGACAGCGGTCCGGCTTCGGCGAGTGTCCGGAGTAGTTCGATTTGAGCTTCGGGCAGGTCGGGGAGGTCGGCAGTGCGTCGTGTGCGCAGTATGGCCCGGCGTAGTGGGCCGATGAGGCGGCCGAACTCGGTGGCAGTGTCCATGGGGTCGATTCTCTCCCACAGGCGTTTTTGCTGCAAAATAGTTTTGTGACAAACTGAAGTAGTCGGACACACCGCGCCGGCAAGCACCATCCAAGGAGGTCACCCATGACAGACAACGGCACCACCAGCAACGGGGCCTTCCAGACCACCGTCGAGCAGCCCGTCCCGCCGCAGGACCTGTCCAAGATCGTCGGCCACCGCTTCATCTACACCTACGCCAACGGCTGGCAGTACGAGATGTACGTAAAGAACGACCACACGATCGACTACCGGATCCACTCCGGAATGGTCGGCGGCCGCTGGGTCAAGGACCAGCAGGTCGACCTCGTCCAGTTGGACGACGACAACTTCAAGGTCTCCTGGAACGAGCCCACCGGCACTTCCGTCGCGGTCAACGTCATGCCCGACAAGCGGCGCCTGCACGGTGTGATCTTCTTCCCTCGCTGGGTCGAGGAGCATGGCGAGCGCACCGTCTGCTTCCAGAACGACCACCTGGACGACATGCGCCGCTACCGCGATCAGGGGCCCACTTACCCGATCTACGTCGTCCCCGAGTTCGCGAAGATCACCCTCTTCGAGTACGTCGGCACCGACGACGACTCCGTCATCTCCATCGCCCCCGGCGACCTCCCGGCCGGCTGGTCCGACCGCATCAACTGAGCGCCGCCAAAGTCATGTCACCGGCCCCGCCAGCTCGACGAGCAGTGGCGGGTCCCCGGCCCCACAGACGATCTCCGTTTGCCCAAACACCAACCGGTGATCACGCGGTGGCCGTACCCCTTCCCAGTAGGACCCGACCCAAGATCGCGAAACCACACTGGAGTACTAGGAGCCCTATGGCGCCGCCGTCAGGGACGCGGCCTGCCTTCTTCAGCGGGACACCCCCGTCCCGGCTGCGACGTGCGCAATCGGCCTCGTCCGGCAACGCTCGACCAGGTGACGGCGCCCCTCGACGGTGAGGGGCGCGTTCCGGTGCGTCATGCAGTGGGACCAGGTGCGGAGGGCCGCTTGGTGATGTCCCGCCGGGAGATGGCCTCTGCCACCTCGTCGAGGGCGGTGCGCAGGAGGGCACCGTATGCGTCCTGTGGGAGGTTGAGGGCCTGCTCTTTGGCCGCGTCGATGTGCTCGGTGGCTGCATCGAAGGACCCGAGTCGGCGGTAGTCGTCGGCCAGGTTGAGGTGGAGGGAAGGGTAGAACCCGGCTATGTGGAGGCCGGCGTGGTGCTCCTGGACGCGCTGCTCGGTCACTGCGTCGGCGGCCTCCAGGGCCCGGACGTCCCAGGCGAGGGCCTGGGCGGGATCTTCGTAGAGGTCCGCCAGGTAGTGGGCGAGTGAGCAACGGTGCAGCGGGTCGCCGGTGACGCCGGTCGCCGACCACAGGTTCAGGAGCTTGCGGCGGGCGGAGAGAGCGTTGCCCGTTCGGCCTTCGGTGACGGCCTGCCCGATGGCTTCCATGGTCGGGTCGGGGCCGGCGGGTGCGGTAGGCATGAAGTGTTCCTCGTTGTCGTTCTCAGGATGCGTGGTCGACCTTGACGGGCATGGCCAGGGTGGTGAGATCGCCGCGGTCGGCGGAGCGGATCGTGACGGGCCGGTCGTGTCCCCTCAGGTCGAGCATCACGTCGGGGCCGATGGCCGTGCTCACGGCGGGATAGAGCGTGATCATTGCGAACTGGATCCGGAGGGCCTCGCCCGTCACGGTGGCGAGGACCGGGATGCCGGGGTGTTCGTCGTTCGGTGGCCAGACGTTCACTCCGTGACGGGAGATGTGCAGCGCGACGCGTTCGCCGGGGTGTTCTTCCAGGGCGCGCAGCAGCAGGTCCTTCGAGACCGTTGCGCGGGTGGTGGCCTCACCCAGGGACGCGAGCATCAGCCGGTGATCGGGGAAGTCCTCGGACAGCAACCGGCAGTGCCGGTCCTCCCGCTCGTCCATGCGCAGCCGGATCCCTTGCGGCACCGCTTCGATGCGGACCAGCGCACTGTGCCGGATCTCGGCGACCGCGGCCCGCAGATCGACGCCGTCGACCGTGCCGGCCCACGTCCGCTCCGCCGGCCGTGCCGGCACCAGCGTCCGAGTGGAGAGCCGGAACCGGTCGGTCGCCGTCAGGGTGATCGCCTCATGACTCGCCTCGATGTGCAAGCCGGCAAGCACCGCCATCCCCGGCTCGTACGCGGTCGCGGTCAGGACCTGATCGACCGCATCCGCCAGCACGGGCCCCTTCAGCGTGGCGATCAGCAGACCGGGCAGGTTGCCGCCGAGCGCGGACTTGATGACAGCAGCCTTCTGCCGTGCAGCCGCCGCCTCCCCGACGATCTTGGCAACATGCTCGTCAACCAGCCGTGCCGCCTCGTCGGCCCCGGCATCGAGAACCGCCTCGACCACAGCGAGGGGCATGGCGATCTCGCGGAGCTGACGCAGCGCGGTCGCCCGTGCCACCTGGTCAGCGCCGTAGTAGCGGTAGCCCGAGACCGGGTCTACTTCGGCAGGGGGCAGCAGCCCGGAGTCAGCGTAGAACCGCAACGCGCTGGAGGTCAGACCACTGCGCTGGGCAAAGACTCCGATGGGCATCAGCTCAGAATTCGGCACCTCGCCATCATTGAGCTTCAACCAACTCGAAGGTCAACATAGACATGAGGCGTCACCAACGTCATGGCCGGCAACAGCTGGCTGTTGTTCGTCGGAGCTGGGCGTCCAGGGTCCGGCTTCGAGGTCCCGCAGCGGATCCCTAGCCGTCGGAAGCCGTGGATCCACGCCATCGTCCGCTCGGCTACCCAGCGGACCGAGCCCGGGCCGGAGCCGTGCGGAACTCCGCGTCGGGCGATGACCGGCTTGATGCCGCGCTTCCACAGGAGCCGACGGTACTTGTCGAAGTCGTAGCCCCGGTCGGCGAACAACTGCCGCGGCCGGTGACGGGGGCGACCGGTCACTCCGCGGATCCGCGGGATCGCTTCGAGCAGGGGCAGCACCTGGTGCAGCCGGTCCCACACCCCGGCCTCGTGCCAGTCCCGGGCCGACGCCGGCACGGGCTCGTTCAATGAGCCGGCCAGGAAGGGGACATGGCTACGACCAGGCTTGCTATGAGGTGCGCAGACTCCCGCAGCTGACGGCCTGGAAAACGGGGTGCGGTCGGCTGAGCCGGGGTGATAGGCAGGCGATGTGACCGAGAGTCTTGAGTATTCCGTCCTGCTGCAACTGATCGACGAGCGGTCGGCCGCGTTCCGGAGTGCGGTTGCCGCCGCGCCCAGCCTTGACGTGCCGGTGCCGTCCTGCCCCGAGTGGACGCTGTTCGATCTGGTGCAGCACCTGGGTACGGGCCAGCGCTGGTGGGCCGCGATCGTCGCCGCGGGCCCGGCCGAGGCCCCGCCGGCCAAGGAGGCCGCGGAGGCGCCGCGCGAGCCCGAGGCGCTGCCGGCCTGGTACGCCGAGTCGAACGAGCTGCTGCTGAGTGCGCTGCGCGAGGCCGGCCCGGAGCGCGAGTGCTGGGCGTGGTGGGCCGCCGGCGTGTCGCCGGCGAATGCCTGGGGCGTTGCCCGGCGCCGGGTGCACGAGGTGCTGGTGCACACCTACGACGCCCAGCTCGCCGCAGGCGCCGTGCAGCCGATGCCGGCGGATGTCGCGATCGACGGCGTGGCCGAGTTCCTCGACACCTGCAACTCCACCCCGGCGGCCTGGCCGCACGAGGCCGCCACCATCCACTACCACGCCACCGAGGGCCGCTCCTGGCTCCTCGCGCTGGACGGCACCGGCGCCTGGCCCGCACCCCTCACGGACGACGCCGCGCCCGCCTCCGCTTCGGCCACGGGCACGGCCGAGCAGCTGCTCCTCTTCGTCTGGGGCCGCCTCACGCTGAGCGACCTGAAGATCGAGGGCGACCCGCAGGTGTTCGAGCAGCTGATCGCCTGGGAGCCCGAGGAGTAGCCGGTCCATACCGCCGGCGGACTGCCAGTACGGACTCGTACAGCTCGGGCCCGAGCGCCTCCCGCAGGAGCTTGTCCTCCGGGTCCGGTGGCGTTCCGCGCGTCATCGGGATTTCATCGGTTCTCCCTAGCGTGGCCGCGTTCGGACAAGGCCTGGACCGCAGGGGAAGGACGGCTCGATGGCGCGGAGGAGACTCAGAGCGAGGCTGCCGATGGCGGTCATGGCCGCGGTGGCGGTGATGAGCACGATGGCGGCCACCGGGTCACCGGCCACCGGGTCGGCGGTCGCCGAACAGGGGCCGGACAGGCCGACGATCCGCTACACCGAATACGGCATCCCGCACATCATCGCCTCGACCTTGGAAGGGCTGGGGACGGGCTACGGATACGCCGCGGCCAAGGACAACATCTGCACCCTGGCCGACACCTATCTGATGGTCAATGCACAGAGGTCCCGTTACCTGGGACCCGACGGCAGGGCGAGCCCCGGCCAGAACCAGAACACCACCACCAATCTCAACAGCGACCTGTACTTCCAGCGAATGAACGACAACCGGGTGGTGGAGCGGCTGATCGACCAGCCCGCCCCGAACGGACCGGAGCCCGAGGTCAAAGAAGCCATTCACGGTTATGTCCAGGGGTACAACAAGTTCCTGGCCGAGACGGGCGTGAACAACATCTCCGATCCGGCC
>NZ_JBFAPH010000142.1:0-16150 GCF_040675635.1 Streptomyces sp. NPDC049577 | reverse complement strand
CGCTCCAGGGCGACCCGCAGGGCCCGGTCGAGGGCGTTGACCGGGCCGTTGCCCTGCTTGGCCCAGAAGCCGCCGATGACGGGGGCGATGAGCATGGCGCGGAGGTAGACGGCCCAGAAGCCGCCGAAGGGGAGCTTGATCAGGAAGATGACGGCGAGGACGGCCAGGGCGAGGAGGAGGGCGCTGCCGAGGGCGCCTGCGCGCTTGTTCTGGGCGCCGGCGAGGCTGCGCCGGAGCTGGAAGGCGCCGAGCCAGAGCAGCACGCCGGGCAGGAAGAGCAGGCCGAAGAGGACCATGAGGAGGGTGAGCCGGGTGTCGCGCTGTTTCCGGATGCGGTTGGCGGCCAGGCAGTGCTCGACGATGACCTGGGGTTCGAGGCCGAAGGACTGGATGAGGGGTTTGCGGCCGGAGCCGAGCATGCGCTGCTGCACGGCGCGGGCGAAGGCTTCGCCGAGGTTGGGTTCGAAGAGGGAGATGCGGGGTGCTTTGACCTCGGAGGTGGCCCAGTCGGAGTTGGCCTTGAGGAGTTCGTCGGCCGGGCCGTCGCGGTAGGCGGCGGAGGCCAGGGCGAGGGTGGCGGCGGTTTCCGCCGCGCCGCCGGAGACCGGGATCTGTGCGCCCGGGCTGAAGTCGAAGCCGTCTGCCACTGCTGCCCCCCTGCCGAGCGTCCGGTGCGTCGGCTGTCCCCTTGCCGTGCGCCCGCGTGGTGCCGTCGCGAGCCGCTTGCTCAGGGTAATGGGGTGGGTGGCCACCTGTCGTGGGAGATCGTGAAAGCCGCCCGCTCCGGGGTGAGTTGGAGCGGGCGGCTTGCGAACTATGAGCCGTTCTGGGGTTGTTCGCGCATGCGGTCCGCCAGTTGCTGGGGCATGGGTTCGTGGCGGGCGTAGGAGCGGCTGAAGCGGCCGGTGCCGTGGGAGAGGGAGCGCAGGTCCACGGCGTAGCGGCCGATCTCGAGTTCGGGGACCTCGGCGCGGACGAGGGTGCGGCCGGCTCCGGACTGTTCGGTGCCGATGACGCGCCCGCGGCGGCCGGAGAGGTCGCTCATGACGGGGCCGACGTACGCGTCGCCGACCAGGACCTGGAGTTCGGCGACGGGTTCGAGGAGGTGGATGCGGGCCTCGGCGGCGGCTTCGCGCAGGGCGAGGGCGCCGGCGGTCTGGAAGGCTGCGTCGGAGGAGTCGACGGAGTGGGCCTTGCCGTCGACGAGGGTGACGCGGACGTCGACCAGGGGGTAACCGGCGGCCACGCCCTTGGCGGCCTGGGCGCGGACGCCCTTCTCCACGGAGGGGATGAACTGGCGGGGGACGGCGCCGCCGACGACCCGGTCGACGAATTCGATGCCGGAGCCGCCGGGCAGGGGCTCGACCTCGATCTCGCAGATGGCGTACTGGCCGTGACCGCCGGACTGTTTGACGTGGCGGCCGCGGCCGGTGGCCTTGGAGCCGAAGGTCTCGCGCAGGGAGACCTTGTGGGGAACGATGTCGACCTGGACTCCGTAGCGGGTGCGCAGGCGCTCCAGCGCGACGTCGCGGTGGGCCTCGCCCAGGCACCACAGGACGACCTGGTGGGTGTGCGGATTCTGCTCCAGGCGCATGGTGGGGTCCTCGGCGACGAGGCGCGCCAGGCCCTGGGAGAGCTTGTCCTCGTCGGCCTTGCTGTGGGCCTGGATGGCGACGGGCAGCAGCGGGTCCGGCATGAGCCAGGGTTCCATCAGCAGCGGGTCGCTCTTGTCGGAGAGGGTGTCGCCGGTCTCGGCACGGACGAGTTTGGCGACGG
The DNA here is from genome assembly GCF_040675635.1 of Streptomyces sp. NPDC049577. Taxonomy (NCBI): domain Bacteria; kingdom Bacillati; phylum Actinomycetota; class Actinomycetes; order Kitasatosporales; family Streptomycetaceae; genus Streptomyces; species Streptomyces sp. NPDC049577. The sequence continues at coordinate 14,374 of NZ_JBFAPH010000142.1, read as the reverse complement.
AGGCGATGTCGCCGGCGATGGCCCGGCCCAGCTGGCGCTGGTGCTTGCCGAAGGGGGAGGAGAGGGCGCCCACGCGCTCGTCGACGTCGTGGGCCTCGTGGCCGCGGTCCTCCAGGCCGTGGCCGGAGACGTGCACGGTCTCGTCGGGGCGCAGGGTGCCGGAGAAGACGCGGACGAGCGAGACGCGGCCGACGTAGGGGTCGGAGGCGGTCTTGACGACCTCGGCGGCGAGGGGACCGGCGGGGTCGCAGCTCAGCGGCGGGCGGGGGGTGCCGTCGGGGGTGGTGACGGTGGGCGCCTGGCGCTCGGGCGGGGTGGGGAAGCCGCCGGTGATCAGCTCCAGCAGCTCGACGGTGCCCAGGCCCTGGCGGGCGCCCTCGGGCGCGGGCGCGGCGGCCAGGACGGGGTGGAAGGTGCCCCGTGCCACGGCGCGTTCCAGGTCCTCGATGAGCGTCTTGACGTCGATCTCCTCGCCGCCGAGGTAGCGGTCCATGAGGGTCTCGTCCTCGCTCTCGGCGATGATGCCCTCGATGAGCCGGTTGCGGGCCTCCTCGATCAGCGGGAGCTGCTCGGCGGAGGGCGCGGTCTCGGCGCGTTCGCCGGAGGAGTAGTCGAAGACGCGCTGGGTGAGCAGTCCGATCAGGCCGGTGACGGGCCGGTGGCCGTCGGGGCCCTCGGGGCCGCGGAGCGGCAGGTAGAGGGGGAGCACGCCGTCGCCGGAGTCGCCGCCGAAGGCCGCGCGGCAGGTCTCCGTCACGCCCTCGAGGTCGGCGCGGGCCGCCTCCAGGTGGGTGACGACGATGGCACGGGGCATGCCGACGGCCGCGCACTCCTCCCACAGCATGCGGGTGGCGCCGCCGACGCCCTCGGCACCCTCGGCGGCGGATATCACGAAGAGGGCCGCGTCCGCGGCACGCAGACCGGCCCTGAGTTCGCCGACGAAGTCGGCGTAGCCGGGTGTGTCCAACAGGTTGATCTTGATTCCGGCCCATTCGACGGGCACCAGCGACAGCTGCACGGACCGCTGCTGGCGGTGCTCGATCTCGTCGTAGTCCGATACGGCCGCGCCGTCCTCGACGCGGCCGGCGCGCTGGACCGCGCCGGTGGTCAGGGCCAGGGCCTCCACCAGGGTGGTCTTCCCGGCGCCGCTGTGGCCGACCAGCACCACGTTCCGGATGTCCCCGGGCCGGTCGGCCGTCACTGCTCTGCCCGCGGCCCCTGGGTGTGTCGTCGTCTTGTCGCCCATGTGTCTCGCCTCCCGGTCGTCGACACCTGCGTCCTTCGAGCTTTCCACCGTGGTCACGCTGCGTCCATACGTCGCACACGGGGGCGCAACCGTCCGCCCCCGGCGCGTGCGGGCGGTGGGCGGCGCGCGGCGGGCACGTCACCTGCGGCGGCGGGCGGGAGGGCGGTGTGCGCGCCGGGCGCTCGGGCGGCCTGGCTACGATGGGCCAGCCGGGGGCCTTCTCCGACCTCCCGGCCCGCACACAACCCTTCGGGAAGGCCATGCTGAACAAGTACGCGCGTGCGTTCTTCACGCGTGTTCTCACACCGTTCGCCGCCCTGCTCATCCGCCTCGGCGTCAGCCCCGACGCGGTGACCCTCGTCGGGACCGGCGGTGTGATCGCGGGAGCGCTGGCCTTCTATCCCCGGGGCGAGTTCTTCTGGGGCACGGTCGTTATCACCCTGTTCGTCTTCTCGGACCTGGTCGACGGCAACATGGCCCGTCAGCTGGGGCGCTCCAGCCGGTGGGGGGCCTTCCTCGACTCGACGCTCGACCGGGTCGCCGACGCGGCGATCTTCGGCGGACTGGCGCTGTGGTACGCGGGCCGGGGCGACAGTCTGACGCTGTGTGCGGTGTCCATCTTCTGTCTGGCCAGCGGGCAGGTCGTCTCGTACACCAAGGCGCGTGGCGAGAGCATCGGGCTGCCGGTGAACGTCAACGGTCTGGTGGAGCGCGCCGAGCGGCTCGTGATCTCCCTGGTGGCCTGCGGCCTCTCCGGACTGCACACGTTCGGTGTGCCGCACATCCAGATCCTGCTGCCCATCGCCCTGTGGGCCGTCGCGGTCGGCAGCCTGGTCACGCTGGTCCAGCGCGTGGTCACGGTGCGCCGCGAGGCCGCCGAGGCGGATGCCGCGCTGACGGCCGGCGGAGGGGAGAACGGATGAGGGAACGGCTTACCGACACGCTGTACGGGCTGGGCTGGAGCACGGTCAAGCAGCTGCCCGAGCCGGTGGCCGCCGCGCTCGGCCGGCGGATCGCCGACCTGGCCTGGAAGCGGCGCGGCAAGGGCGTGCTGCGCCTGGAGGCCAATCTGGCCCGGGTCCTGCCGGACGCGGGGCCGGGCCGGCTGGCCGAGCTGTCCCGGGCGGGCATGCGCTCCTACATGCGCTACTGGATGGAGTCCTTCCGGCTGCCGACGTGGAGCGAGGACCGCATCCGCCACGGCTTCGAGCCGGACGGCCTGCACCATCTCGAAGAGGCACTGGCGTCCGGGCGGGGCGTCGTGCTGGCCCTGCCGCACATGGGCAACTACGACCTGGCCGGGGCCTGGGTGCCCACCAGGCTGGGCGTGCCGTTCACCACCGTGGCCGAGCGGCTGAAGCCCGAGTCGCTCTACGACCGCTTCGTCGCCTACCGCGAGGGCCTCGGTATGGAGGTCCTGCCGCACGCGGGCGGCAGCGCCTTCGGCATCCTGGCCCGCAGGCTGCGCGCCGGTGGACTGGTCTGTCTGGTGGCCGACCGGGATCTGTCCTCCTCGGGCATAGAGGTGAAGTTCTTCGGCGAGGCGGCCAAGATGCCGGCCGGCCCCGCGATGCTCGCGGTGAGCACCGGCGCCGCACTGCTGCCGGTGACCCTCTGGTACGACCGGTCGCCGGTGATGCGGGGCCGGGTGCACGGCCCGATCGAGGTGCCGGACACGGGGACCCGCGCGGAGAAGGCCGCGCTGATGACCCAGCAGCTGGCGGACGCCTTCGCCTCCGGCATCGCCGAGCACCCGCAGGACTGGCACATGCTCCAGCGGCTGTGGCTCGCCGACCTCGAACCGCGCGCGAACGACGAGAGCGGAACGGAGACCCCTTGAGGATCGGCATCGTCTGTCCCTACTCCTGGGACGTGCCCGGCGGGGTGCAGTTCCACATCCGCGACCTGGCCGAGCACCTGATCCGGCTGGGCCACGAGGTGTCGGTGCTGGCGCCGGCCGACGACGACACGCCGCTGCCGCCGTTCGTGGTCTCCGCCGGGCGGGCCGTGCCCGTTCCGTACAACGGCTCGGTGGCCCGGCTGAACTTCGGCTTCCTCTCCGCCGCGCGCGTGCGCCGCTGGCTGCACGAGGGGGACTTCGACGTCATCCACATCCACGAACCGACCTCTCCCTCCCTGGGCCTGCTGGCCTGCTGGGCCGCGCAGGGCCCGATCGTGGCCACGTTCCACACCTCCAATCCCCGCTCCCGCGCGATGATCGCGGCCTATCCCATCCTCCAGCCCGCCCTGGAGAAGATCAGCGCCCGGATCGCGGTGAGCGAATACGCCCGGCGCACCCTGGTCGAGCACCTGGGGGGCGACGCGGTCGTCATCCCCAACGGCGTCGACGTCGACTTCTTCGCCCGCGCCGAACCGCACCCCGACTGGACCGGCACCGGCGCCGGCGACGGCGCCGAGGGCACCGGGGACGCCGCGCGGCCGGCCACCATCGGCTTCATCGGCCGCATCGACGAGCCCCGCAAGGGCCTGCCCGTCCTGATGCGCGCCCTGCCCAAGATCCTCGCCGCCCGCCCGGGCACCCGGCTGCTGGTCGCCGGGCGCGGCGACGAGCAGGAGGCCGTCGCGGGCCTGCCACCCGAGATGCGCCCGAACGTGGAGTTCCTCGGGATGGTCAGCGACGAGGACAAGGCGCGGCTGCTGCGCAGCGTCGACCTGTACGTGGCCCCCAACACGGGTGGCGAGTCCTTCGGCATCATCCTGGTCGAGGCGATGTCCGCGGGCGTGCCCGTGCTCGCCAGCGACCTGGACGCCTTCGCCCAGGTCCTCGACCGGGGGACGGCGGGCGAGCTGTTCGCCAACGAGGACGCCGACGCGCTGGCCGCGGCCGCGGTGCGGCTCCTGGGCGACCCCGCCCGCCGGGCCGAGCTGAGCGAGCGGGGCAGCACGCACGTCCGCCGCTTCGACTGGTCCACGGTCGGTGCGGACATCCTTGCCGTCTACGAGACGGTGACGGCCGGAGCGGCCTCGGTCGCCACTGACGAACGCACCGGCCTCCGGGCCCGTCTGGGCCTGGCCAGGGACTAGCCGGGGCCCGGCCGTCAGGCCGCGTCCCGCATCTGCCGCGCCTCCGGCTCCTCCGGTGCCGGTATCGCCGGCGCCGGCCTCGCGCCGAACAGCGGCAAGCCGTGCCGGTCGCGGAAGGCGCGGCTGCGGCGGACGGACACCACCGCGACCAGGACCAGCAGCCCGATCGACTGGAAGCGGCCGAGCAGCGGCACCACGTCCACCGGCAGGAACAGCGCCCATATGACCGTCAGCGCGGCGTCCAGCAGCTGGCCGCCGGCCCATATCACCGTCAGCCCGCGCAGCGCCTCCCGGTACTCCGGGACTTCCCTCCAGGCCCGCTCCGCCTCGGCGGTGGCCGGGCCGGCGCGCAGCCGGCTGCCGAACTGGAAGGCGAACGGGCGGGCGGCGAGCAGGCTGCCCAGGATCCACAGCCCCAGGACGGCCGGCAGCGCGGCGTCCTTCAGCAGCAGCACCCGCGGATCTCCGCTGATCAGAGATGTCGCCGCCGAGACGGCCAGCAGGGCCACGACGAACAGGTCGAAGAACTCCGCGCGCCGCCGCCGGACTGCCGTGACCACGGCGTGGGCGGCCGGTATCACGCCGCTCAGCAGCAGCGCCTGCCACGGGGCCACGCCCTGGGCCCGCAGCCCGTAGTACGCGGCCAGCGGCAGCAGGACGTCGACCGTCAGGGGGAGGAAGAGGGGGGACCAGGAGCGCGATGCCATGCCGTGCCTCCAGCGGTGCGGTGACGCGATCCCCGGGCGGGACCTCGTACATCGACGGTAGGGACGGGCCGGGTGGGCGCGGATCGGAGCCCGGGTCGATTTCCGTGGGCCCGGCTCCACCCCCTCGTCCACCCACGGGTGGAGCGGACCCCCTCCGCCGGGCCGGTACTGTGGCCCGGCGTGACCACACTCATCTGGATCGCGGCCGCGCTGGTCGTCATCGGCGTCTATCTGAGCTGGACGGCTGGCCGGCTGGACCGGCTGCACAGCCGCATCGACGCCGCGCGCGCGGCCCTCGACGCCCAGCTGCTGCGCCGGGCCTCCGTCGCCCAGGAACTGGCCACCGCCGGCGTCCTCGACCCGGCGTCCTCGATCGTCCTCTACCAGGCCGCGCACGCCGCCCGGCAGGCCGAGGAGGAGCAGCGCGAGGTCGCCGAGAGCGAGCTGAGCCAGGCGCTGCGCGCGGTGTTCCCGGAGGGACCGCAGGTCGACGCGGTCCGGGAGGCGCCGGGCGGCGAGGAGTCGCTGGGGGAGCTGGCCCAGGCGGTGCGCCGGGTGCCGATGGCGCGGCGGTTCCACAACGACGCGGTGCGCGCGGCGCGGGCCGTGCGCCGGCACCGGGTGGTGCGCTGGTTCCGGCTCGCCGGGCACGCGCCGTTCCCGATGGCCTTCGAGATGGACGACGAGCCGCCGACCGCATTCGGGGAGCGGAGGAGCCACTGACCTTCAATTGGCCCTTTTTCGGGGCTGGACGGGCTGGGTTTGATAGCCAACGCAGCATTACCGGCCCTTCACAGTGAGGTCACATCGTGTCCAGCGAGACCACCAGCACCCCGCAGACCCCCGAGACCGGCACCGCGCGCGTCAAGCGCGGCATGGCCGAGCAGCTCAAGGGCGGTGTGATCATGGACGTGGTCACCCCGGAGCAGGCCAAGATCGCCGAGGACGCCGGCGCGGTCGCCGTCATGGCCCTGGAGCGGGTGCCCGCGGACATCCGCAAGGACGGCGGCGTGGCCCGCATGTCCGACCCGGACATGATCGAGGGCATCATCAACGCCGTGTCCATCCCGGTCATGGCCAAGTCCCGCATCGGTCACTTCGTCGAGGCCCAGGTGCTGCAGTCCCTCGGTGTCGACTACATCGACGAGTCCGAGGTCCTCACCCCCGCCGACGAGGTCAACCACAGCGACAAGTGGGCGTTCACCACCCCCTTCGTCTGCGGTGCCACCAACCTGGGCGAGGCCCTGCGCCGCATCGCCGAGGGCGCGGCCATGATCCGCTCCAAGGGCGAGGCCGGCACCGGCAACGTCGTCGAGGCGGTCCGCCACCTGCGCCAGATCAAGAACGAGATCGCCAAGCTGCGCGGCTTCGACAACCACGAGCTGTACGCCGCCGCCAAGGAGCTGCGCGCCCCGTACGAGCTGGTCAAGGAGGTCGCCGAGCTCGGCAAGCTGCCGGTCGTGCTGTTCTCCGCCGGTGGTGTGGCCACCCCGGCCGACGCCGCGCTGATGCGCCAGCTCGGCGCCGAGGGCGTCTTCGTCGGCTCCGGCATCTTCAAGTCGGGCGACCCGGCCAAGCGCGCCGCCGCCATCGTGAAGGCCACCACCTTCTACGACGACCCGAAGATCATCGCGGACGCGTCCCGCAACCTGGGCGAGGCCATGGTCGGCATCAACTGCGACACCCTCCCCGAGGCCGAGCGCTACGCCAACCGCGGCTGGTAACACGCGAAGAGCAGTGGGCGGCCCGCGGCAGGACGGCGGGCCGCCCGCGGCCGTCCGTCCCGCAGGTCCTTTCGAAAGGCAGCACACCGTGTCCACCCCCACCATCGGCGTCCTCGCCCTCCAGGGCGACGTCCGCGAGCACCTCATCGCCCTCGCGGCGGCCGACGCCCTGGGCCGCCCGGTCCGCCGGCCCGAGGAGCTCGCCGAGGTCGACGGCCTGGTGATACCCGGCGGCGAGTCGACCACCATGTCCAAGCTCGCGGTCGCCTTCGGCATGATCGAGCCGCTGCGCGAGCGGGTGCGGGCCGGCCTGCCGGTCTACGGCACCTGCGCCGGTATGATCATGGTCGCGGACAAGCTGCTCGACGGCAGGGAAGACCAGGAGACCCTCGGCGGCATCGACATGATCGTGCGCCGCAACGCCTTCGGCCGGCAGAACGAGTCGTTCGAGGCGGCCATCGAGATGGCCGGCATCGAGGGCGGCCCGGTCGAGGGCGTCTTCATCCGCGCCCCCTGGGTGGAGTCCACGGGCGCCGGCACCGAGGTGCTGGCCACCTACGACGGCCACACGGTCGCCGTGCGCCAGGGCAACGTCCTGGCCACCTCCTTCCACCCGGAACTCACCGGCGACCACCGCGTGCACGCCCTGTTCGTGGACATGGTGCGCGCCACGCAGTGACGAGATCCCGGTAGGATCTCGGTGTTCGTTTCGTAAACGGGTTACGCGAAGAAGGAGACAGGCGAGATGTCCGGCCACTCTAAATGGGCTACGACGAAGCACAAGAAGGCCGTGATCGACGCCAAGCGCGGCAAGCTCTTCGCGAAGCTGATCAAGAACATCGAGGTCGCGGCCCGCATGGGCGGCGTCGACCTCGAGGGCAACCCGACGCTGTACGACGCCGTCCAGAAGGCGAAGAAGCAGTCGGTCCCGAACAAGAACATCGACTCCGCGATCAAGCGCGGTGGCGGGCTCGAGGCCGGTGGCGCCGACTACGAGACGATCATGTACGAGGGCTACGGCCCGAACGGCGTCGCGGTGCTCATCGAGTGCCTCACCGACAACCGCAACCGCGCCGCCTCCGACGTGCGCGTCGCCATGACCCGCAACGGCGGCTCGATGGCCGACCCGGGCTCGGTGTCCTACCTCTTCAACCGCAAGGGCGTCATCATCGTCCCCAAGGGCGAGCTCACCGAGGACGACGTGCTCGGCGCCGTCCTGGACGCCGGTGCCGAGGAGGTCAACGACCTCGGCGAGAACTTCGAGGTCATCAGCGAGGCCACCGACCTGGTCGCGGTCCGTACCGCGCTCCAGGAGGCCGGCATCGACTACGACTCCGCCGAGGCCAACTTCGTCCCCACCATGCAGGTGGAGCTCGACGAGGAGGCCGCGCGGAAGATCTTCAAGCTGATCGACGCGCTGGAGGACAGCGACGACGTGCAGAACGTCTTCGCCAACTTCGACGTCTCCGACGACGTCATGGCGAAGGTCGACGCCTGACGCAGCCGATGACGACGGGCCGACGGGAGATCTCCCGTCGGCCCGTCGTGTTGTCGCTGCCGGGCGTTGTCAGTGGCGGCCGATAGCCTGCCGGAACAGTTGACCGAAGGGAGGGGCGCGATGCGGGTGCTGGGGGTGGACCCGGGGCTCACGCGCTGCGGCGTCGGAGTGGTCGAGGGCGTCGCGGGTCGCCCGCTGCGCATGGTCGGAGTCGGCGTCGTCCGCACCCCGGCCGAATCCGAGGTCGCCGAGCGCCTCGTCCTCATAGAGCAGGGCATCGAGCGCTGGCTCGACGAGCACCGGCCCGAGTACGTCGCCGTGGAGCGCGTCTTCAGCCAGCACAACGTCCGCACCGTCATGGGCACCGCCCAGGCCAGCGCGGTCGCCATGCTCTGCGCGGCCCGCCGGGGCCTGCCGGTCGCGCTGCACACCCCCAGCGAGGTCAAGGCCGCCGTCACCGGCAGCGGCCGGGCGGACAAGGCGCAGGTCGGGGCGATGGTCACCCGGCTGCTCCGGCTCGACGCGCCGCCCAGACCCGCCGACGCGGCCGACGCCCTCGCGCTCGCCATCTGCCACATCTGGCGCGGCCCGGCCACCAACCGCCTGCAGCAGGCCGTCGCCGCCCACCGCCGCACCACCCGAGAGGGCATCGCATGATCTCCTTCGTCACCGGCCCCGTGGCCGCCCTCGCGCCGGACACCGCCGTCATCGAGGTCGGCGGCGTGGGCATGGCCGTCCAGTGCACGCCGAACACGCTCTCGCGGCTGCGGATCGGCGAACCGGCCCGGCTGGCCACCTCGCTGGTGGTCCGTGAGGACTCCCTGACGCTCTACGGCTTCGCCGACGACGACGAGCGCCAGACCTTCGAACTGCTCCAGACCGCCAGCGGCGTCGGCCCGCGCCTCGCGCAGGCCATGCTCGCCGTGCACAGCCCCGACGCCCTGCGCCGCGCGTTCGCCGCCGGCGACGAGAAGGCGCTCACCGCCGTGCCGGGCATCGGCAAGAAGGGCGCCCAGAAGCTGCTGCTGGAGCTGAAGGACCGCCTGGGCGAGCCGGTCGCCTCCGGCGCGGGCGCCCCCGTCGCCGCACCGGCCGCGGGCTGGCGCGACCAGCTGCACGCGGCGCTGGTCGGGCTCGGCTATGCCGGGCGCGAGGCGGACGAGGCGGTCACGGCGGTCGCGCCGCAGGCGGAGGCGGTCGCCGCCGAGGGCGGCACGCCGCAGGTGGGGCAGCTGCTGAGAGCGGCGCTCCAGAGCCTCAACCGGGCGCGCTGAGAACCGGCCCGGCCGGGAACCGGCCGGGCCGCGCAACCCACCACCCGCACAGAATTCGAGAGGCATTCGCGCCGTGAACTGGGACGACACCACCCCCGTCGGCGACCGCGTCGTCGGCGCCGCCGCCGACCGGGAGGACCAGGCCGTGGAGGCCGCGCTGCGGCCCAAGGACCTCGGCGAGTTCGTGGGGCAGGAGCGGGTCAGGGAGCAGCTCGACCTCGTGCTGCGCGCCGCGCGCGCCCGCGGCGGCACCGCCGACCACGTGCTGCTGTCCGGCGCCCCGGGCCTGGGGAAGACCACCCTGTCCATGATCATCGCCGCGGAGATGGGCGCGCCCATCCGCATCACCTCCGGCCCCGCGATCCAGCACGCCGGCGACCTCGCCGCGATCCTCTCCTCCCTCACCGAGGGCGAGGTCCTCTTCCTCGACGAGATCCACCGCATGTCCCGGCCCGCCGAGGAGATGCTGTACATGGCCATGGAGGACTTCCGGGTCGACGTCGTCGTCGGCAAGGGCCCCGGCGCCACCGCCATCCCGCTGGAGCTGCCGCCCTTCACCCTGGTCGGTGCCACCACCCGGGCCGGCCTGCTGCCGCCCCCGCTGCGCGACCGTTTCGGCTTCACCGGCCACATGGAGTTCTACGCCCCGGCCGAGCTCCAGCGCGTCGTCCACCGCTCGGCCCGGCTGCTCGACGTGGTCGTGGACGACGAGGGCGCCGCCGAGATCGCCGGCCGCTCCCGCGGCACCCCCCGCATCGCCAACCGGCTGCTGCGCCGCGTGCGCGACTACGCGCAGGTCAAGGCCGACGGAGTGATCACCAGGTCGGTGGCCGCGCAGGCCCTGGAGGTCTACGAGGTGGACGCGCGCGGCCTGGACCGGCTGGACCGCGCCGTGCTCACGGCCCTGCTGGGGCTCTTCGGCGGTGGCCCGGTCGGCCTGTCCACCCTCGCCGTCGCGGTCGGCGAGGAGCGCGAGACGGTCGAGGAGGTCGCCGAACCGTTCCTGGTGCGGGAGGGCCTGCTGGCCCGTACGCCCAGGGGCCGGATCGCCACCCCGGCGGCCTGGTCGCACCTGGGGATGGTGCCGCCCCGGCAGGCCGCGGGCGGCCCGGGCCAGGACGGGCTCTTCGCCGGGTGACGGCGCGGGTACTGGTCGGCTCAGGAACCGGGGTGCCATGCTGGACGTTGTTCCATCACGTCGGACTCGCCTAGACTCCGCCGATGCCGTCCGTACCGTGCGGCATACCACCCCCGTAGACCAGGCCGCGCCCCCCGCGGTCGTGTGAAGGAAACCCCGTCCCGTGAATATCGTGACTCTCCTGCCGTTCATCGTGCTCATCGGGGCCATGTTCCTGATGACCCGGTCGGCCAAGAACAAGCAGCGCCAGGCCGCCCAGATGCGCGACCACATGCAGCCGGGTACCGGTGTCCGGACGATCGGCGGCATGTACGCCACCGTCAAGGAGATCAACGAGGACACCGTCCTGCTGGAGGTCGCCCCGGGCGTTCACGCGATCTACGCGAAGAACGCCATCGGCGCCGTGCTCGAGGACGCCGAGTACAACCGCATCGTCCACGGCATCGAGCCGGAGGCGACGGTCGTTCCGGACGACGCCTCCGCGCTGACCGAGGCCGAGGACGTCAAGCCCGAGGACAAGAAGATCGACCTGGGCAAGGACACCGGCGCGGACGCCGCCGAGGACTCCGCGAAGCCCGCGGAGGAGACCGCCGAGCAGGCCGACACGCCCAAGAAGGCGGACGAGTCGTCCGACTCCGGGGCGAAGGACACCAAGCGCGAGGGCGACGGCGACGCCAAGTAGCCAGGTCACGGAACCGCGGAGCACCCACTGAGCGGTGCGCCGCGGTTCCGTTACGGTCTAGGCTCCGGCGGGGGGCAGGTCCCCACAACATTGAGTGGCCGCCCGGCGGACACACCCGACGCCCGGCGGTTGGACAGGGAGAAACGACAAGGTGGCAGCACCGAAGAAGGGCCGCAGGTCCCCGGGCGGCCAGGGCAGGCCGGGCAGAGTCCTGGCCCTCATCCTGATCGCCATGGTGGCGCTCACCGGGGGGATGTTCGCCTCCGGGCACACCACGCCGCGGCTGGGCATCGACCTCGCGGGCGGTACCAGCTTCACGCTGGAGGCCAAGAACCAGCCCGGCAAGCCCAACGCGATCAACGAGACCAACATGAACACCGCCGTCGGCATCATCGAGCGGCGTGTGAACGGTCTCGGCGTGACCGAGTCCGAGGTCCAGACGCAGGGCGGCAAGCACATCATCGTGAACATCCCCAAGGGGACGAACGCGAAGCAGGCCCGTCAGCAGGTCGGCACCACCGCGCAGCTGGGCTTCAGGCCCGTACTGTCCGTGGCCCCCGGTGGCAAGGAGCCCCAGCCCGCGCCGAGCCCGAGCGCCTCGGCGAACGGCAAGGGTGACGCGTCCAAGGACAAGGGCGGCGACAAGAGCGGCTCCACGGCCAAGCCGTCCGGTTCGGCCGCCCCGTCGGCGAGCGCCAGCACCCAGGGCCGCCCCGTCACCGACGCCCTGAAGGCCGACGGTCCCGCGACCCCGAAGGCGACGGCCTCCGTCTCCTCCGGCGAGTCGGCGACCCCGTCCGACGACAAGAACGGCAAGAAGAGCGACAAGGACCAGAAGGGCGACAAGTCCGACAAGTCCGCGCAGGGTGCGAAGAAGGACGACAAGACGTCCCCCGCCCCCAGCCCGTCGCCCACCGACATGGCGTCGCTGCAGAACAAGCTCGCCGCGGTGGACTGCTCCACCAAGGAAGGCCGTTCCAAGGCGAGCGAGGCGGCCGCCAACACCCCGGCCGAGCAGCCGATCGTCGCCTGCCGCAAGGACGGCCAGACCAAGGAGATCCTCGGTCCCGTCTCCGTCGAGGGCACCGGCGTCGACGAGGCCAACGCCGTCTTCGACAGCCAGCGCGGCCAGGGGTGGCTCGTCCAGCTGAAGTTCACCTCCGGCGGCTCCAAGAAGTTCGCCACGGTCACCGGCCAGCTGGCCGGCAAGCCCGCCCCGCAGAACCAGTTCGCGATCGTCCTGGACGGCGAGGTCGTCTCCGACCCGTCCGTGAACCAGTCGATCACCGGCGGCCAGGCCGAGATCTCCGGCGGCTTCACCCAGCAGAGCGCCCAGGACCTCGCCAACGTGCTGTCGTACGGCGCCCTGCCGCTCTCCTTCGACGTCGTCAACGAGACGACCGTCACCGCCGCGCTCGGCGGCGAGCAGCTGCACGCCGGTCTCCTCGCCGGCGCCATCGGCCTCGGACTGGTGATCATCTACCTGGTGGTCTACTACCGCGGTCTCGCGCTCGTGGCCCTCGCGAGCCTCCTGTGCTCCGCGATCCTCACCTACGTGATCATGGTTCTGCTCGGCCCGGCCATCGGCTTCGCGCTGAACCTGCCGGCCGTCTGCGGTGCCATCGTGGCGATCGGCATCACCGCCGACTCCTTCATCGTGTACTTCGAGCGCATCCGCGACGAGATCCGCGAGGGCCGCACCCTGCGCCCCGCCGTGGAGCGCGGCTGGCCGCGCGCCCGCCGCACGATCCTCGTGTCGGACTTCGTCTCCTTCCTCGCCGCCGCGGTGCTCTTCATCGTCACCGTCGGCAAGGTGCAGGGCTTCGCGTTCACCCTCGGTCTGACCACCCTGCTCGACGTCGTGGTGGTCTTCTTCTTCACCAAGCCGCTCATGACGCTCCTCGCCCGCCGCAAGTTCTTCGCCAGCGGTCACCCCTGGTCCGGACTGGACCCCAAGCGGCTCGGCGCCCGCCCGCCGCTGCGGTCCTCCCGCCGTCGCCCCTCCGCCACCGTCGACCCGAAGGAGGCGTGAGATGTCGCGACTCGGCACCCTCGGCGCCCGGCTCTACCGCGGCGAGGTCGGATACGACTTCGTCGGCAAGCGGAAGATCTGGTACGGCATCTCGATCCTCATCACCATCACGGCCATCGTCGGCCTGGCGGTGCGCGGCCTGAACATGGGCATCGAGTTCTCCGGCGGCGCGGTCTTCACCACCCCCGGCACCTCCGTCTCGGCCGACCAGGCCAAGCGGGTGGCCCAGGACACCTCCGGCCACACCGCCATCGTCCAGAAGCTGGGCGACGGCAAGCTGCGCGTCCAGGTCAGCGAGCTCACCACCGAGCAGTCGCGGACCACCCAGGCCGCGCTGGCCAAGAAGCTGAACGTCCCGGTGGAGAAGGTCAACACCGACATCGTCGGCCCCAGCTGGGGCGACCAGATCGCCAACAAGGCCTGGACCGGCCTGGCGATCTTCATGATCCTCGTGGTGATCTACCTCGCCATCGCCTTCGAATGGCGGATGGCGATCGCCGCCCTGATCGCCCTGGTCCACGACCTCACCATCACCGTCGGCGTCTACGCGCTGGTCGGCTTCGAGGTCACCCCCGGTACGGTCATCGGTCTGCTCACCATCCTCGGTTACTCCCTCTACGACACCGTCGTCGTCTTCGACGGCCTGAAGGAGAGCTCGAAGGACATCACCAAGCAGACCCGCTTCACCTACAGCGAGATCGCCAACCGCAGCCTCAACGGCACCCTGGTGCGTTCGATCAACACCACGGTCGTCGCGCTGCTGCCGGTCGCCGGCCTGCTGTTCATCGGCGGCGGCTTCCTCGGCGCGGGCATGCTCAACGACATCTCGCTCGCCCTCTTCGTCGGCCTCGCCGCCGGCGCCTACTCCTCGATCTTCATCGCGACCCCGCTGGTCGCCGAGTTCAAGGAGCGCGACCCCCGGATGAAGGCCCTGACCAAGCGGGTACCGGCGCGCCGCGCCGGCTCCGAGGCCCAGGGAGAGTCCGGCGACGACGCCGTCCCGTCGGCGGAGGGCGTCGCGGACGACG
>NZ_JBFAPH010000141.1:0-16202 GCF_040675635.1 Streptomyces sp. NPDC049577 | reverse complement strand
GCCCGGACCCGGTGCAGGTGGACGAGGGCGTCGTAGCTGCGCGCGAGCGCGATGGAGTGCGGTGGGGCGGGGTAGGCCGTGCCGATGTCGTACGTCGGCCGGGCCTGCCGCAGCCAGTCCGCGGCCGGTGGCGGTGCGGTGCGCAGATCGAGCAGGAAGTCGCGGTGGCGTACGCGGTCGAGGGTGTGTTCGTTGCTGCCGGGCTCGGCCGGGCCCACGGTGAAGCGGCGGAGGTTGCGGCCGGTCATCTCGTCGCCGGGTGCCGTCCCGAGGAAGGAACCGCGATCGAAGGACATCCCGATCGCGACGTACCGGTTGCCGAGCCGGTCGCGGAGGAACGCACCTTGCGTCCTGGGGTAGTTCCGCGGGTCGTTGCTGCGGTAGCCGACGTGGCCGTTGTGGGCGGAGAGCAGCACCTTGGTCGCGGTGTTCCGCTGCCACCAGACGGTGTTCTCCGCCATCACCCGGTCGCGGAAGAGCATGGCCGCGGCGACGCCGTCCTGCCGCTCATAGTCGAAGGCGTACTGGTCGGCGGTCTGCCGCAGCACCTCGGCGTTGCGCACGGCCCAGTGGTACGCCTCCCGGGCGGCGTGCCCCTGACCGGGCCTCTGCCGCCGCAGCAACTCGAGTGCGTCCCGGGCGTGTTCGGCCTTCGCGCGGCGTACGGCGAGGGGCTCGGTGAGGTAGTCGCGCATGTACGGCCCCGTGGCCCCGGTCGGCCGCAGACCGCGGTACAGCTCGGTGAGCCGGGGCAGGACGGCGGGGTGGGCGGTGCGGACGTAGCCGAGGACGCGGTCGTAGAGGCCGGGCCCGGACCAGGAGACGTCGTTGCCCAGGAAACGGACGGGGTCCTGGGGGTGGGCGAGGTTCCAGGAGCGCATCCACCGCAGGAGGGAGAGATTCTCGCGGTTGTTCCACAGGAGGTAGGCGTCCTGGAAGTCCTCCCGCAGGATCCTCTCCGGGTCGCCCTTGCCGTACCGGACGTAGTCGTCCAGCCGCAGGCCGGTGCTCCAGGGGGCCTCCAGGGCGAAGGTGCGGAAGCCGCGTTCCTGTACGAGGTGGCGGAAGACGCGCTGTTTGAGGGCGAAGAACTCGTGGGAGCCGTGCGTGGCCTCTCCCAGCCCGGCCACGCGTGCGTCGCCCACGATCCGGCCCAGGGGACGCAGGTCGTCCAGGGGTCCGGAGGGTTCGGCGGAGCGCAGCGGGTGTGCGGCGCGGTCAAGGGCCCGGACGACACCGGCGTCCCGGTCGGGGACGGGAGCGGCAGTCCCCGGTGGTGGGCTGTCCGGGGCGGCCGCCGCCGATGTGCCGGCGCCGAGGGAAAGGGAAAGGGTCAGGGCCAGAGCCAGGGGCAGAGACAGGGCCGGTAAGAGGGCGATGGGCTTCCGTTTCATGCCCCCAGAGTGGGCGCGGCAGCGGCGGCGGGGCCATCCGGCAGGCCCCCGTATCACGGTGGGGCTCCCCGGGGCCGGCCGTCGCGTTTCTTGCGGCTGGAACGGGCCGGGACGGCGGGCTGGCCAGGATCACGGCCATGAGTGATCACGCCGGAGTTCGCGCTGTTTCACCGGGGTTGTTCCGTGCATGCGGCGACGGCGAATGGTTTCCCGTCGCCGCGGGCGAGTCGCAAGCCGCTGTCTTCCGCAGCGCGAACACCGACCGGTACGCCAAGTGCGTCCCGCCAACGGCCGCCGCGGAGCTGGAGGCCGAGCGCGACCGGATCGCCTGGCTGGGCGACCACGGTGTACCGGCCCCCCGGGTGCTCGACTGGCAGTCCACCGACGTGGGGGCGTGCCTGGTGACCAGCGCGGTTGCCGGCGTACCGGCTGATCAGGTGGCCGCCGCCGACCTCCGCCTCGCGTGGGAGCCCATCGCCGATGCGGTCCGCCGGCTGCACGCGGTCCCTGTGGCGCACTGCCCGTTCCGCCGGGACCTGGACAGCATGCTCGCCATGGCGCGCGACGTCGTGGCCCGAGGCGCGGTGAACCCGGAGTTCCTCCCCGACGAGCAGCAGCACACGCCGCCCGCGGAACTGCTGGCCCGCCTCGTCCCCCAGGTGGCGCGGCGCCGCGCCCAGGAGACCGCCGACACGGTCGTCTGCCATGGCGACCTGTGCCTGCCCAACATCATCCTCGACCCGCGGACCCTGGATGTGGCGGGGTTCATCGACCTCGGCCGCCTCGGACTGGCCGACCGCTACGCCGACCTGGCCCTGCTGCTCGCCAACGCACGGGAGACGTGGCCCGACGAGGAGCAGGCCCGCATCGCGGACACGGCGTTCGCCGCGAGGTACGACATCGCCCTCGATCACGACCGCTTGCGCTTCTACCTCGGCCTGGACCCGCTCACCTGGGGTTGATCACCGAGAGGGATCAGCGATCCAGGCTGAAGCTGAAGTCGGTGAAGCGGTAGGTCGTCGTCCCGCCGACACCCGTGGCGAACGTACCGTTGGCCTGTTCGCTCTCACTGGAGTCGACGAAACGACCGTCGCTGACCTGCCCGCTGCCGGTGCCCCGGGCGTTGCCGTGCTGGCCGCTGGAGAGCTTTTCCAACCGGCTGGTGACGTCGATGGCGGAAGTCAGGCCGTCGTCATAGCTGATGGTGTCACTGGTGGAGATCCGCGTCACCAGCCCGCTGGTGCCGAGCACGGCTCCGGAGACGCGGATGGTGGCGCTGTGCCGGGGGCCGTCGGGCTCGTCGCAGGTGAGATTGCCGTGACCGGAAATCGCTCCGGACACTTCGTTGACATTGAGGGCGATGGTGCCGAAGCAGAACAAGGCCGTGGCCTCGCCATGGGCAACGGCGACGGCGTTGCCGTTGCCGGCGAGGCCCAATGCGGCCGCCGCGGCGAGCGCCGCGGTCCAGGAGACTCTTCGTCCTGTGGACGGAATCTCGGCCGATGAGCACCGTGTGAGCCGCATGAGCCCTCCTGCCGCGGATGCCGCCCCCGGCCCGATGGCGGGGGGTGCCTCCATGTCACCAGAGAGACCGGCTGAATTCACCGTCGCTCACGTAATCCACCCGGGTGAGGGATATGTCCCGTATTCGAGGGGGGTGCCACGGTGGCTGGCAGCCGGTAGGTACCGGCAGTGCCCGGTCGGCGCGCGACCCCGCAAGCGATCGTGCGTGCGACGGCGGAGCGGGGGGTAGCGTCGATGCCGGCGTCACGCTTCGCACTGCTGGTATGTGTCAGGCCGCCGCCTAAGCGGCGAAGCGCTGGGGGCATGGCGTCGTGGTGGAACGCGAGGTGGATGACCGCGTCCGCGTCGGCTGCGGCCAGGGACGTGATGGCGTCGAGGGCCGCGCCGAACGCTTGCAGCGGCGTGGCTGTGCCGGGCGCGGCCTCGTTGATCGCGTCCCGAACGGTGATTCGGGCCTGGAGGAGGGCCTAGGCCCGGCTGAGGGCGTGCTCCTTCAAGAAGGCCCCCGCGTGGGCTGCGGCCTCCTCCTTCGTCGCGTACCAGGTGCCGGCGTCGGCCGCCCCGTGCGTTCCATCCGCGCCTCTGCCGGTCCACCGCCAGCCGCCGGACGAGGGATCCTGCGTCACTTCGGCCGTTCCGCCGCACAGTTCGAGTGCGCCGCTCGTCCGCGCCGCTGTGGTCGCCGGGCGGCTGACGGCTTCGGGCCACTTCTTGCGGGCGCCCTGCCGGGTGATGCCCCACACGGCGCCCATCTGTTCGTAGCTCGCGCCGTAGGACCCGGCGGTGCTCGCTGCGATCGCCGTCAGCCGTTTGACTTCTGCGTCCACCACCTTCCAAGCGGCCAGTACGGACAGTGTCACCTCGACGGGGTCCGCCTCCCACATGCGGTCCTCGGGCAGCCCTGATGCCCGGGAGCGCAAGGTCGATGCGAGGGGGTTGAGGACGTCGTAGAGAGCCTTGTCGAGCTCTGCCTGCTCTTCGGGAGTGATCTCAAATAAGGTCATACGACAACGCTAGTTTACAACTGCCGTGTCGTAAACCTTGGTTGTCACGCATGGTCGGTCGGTCGGCGCAGCCGCGGGCGCCGCCGCCGTCACGGCTCCGGCCCGCGCCGTTGTCCTGACCGGCGGTCAGGTCGGTTTGCGCCAGGCGAGGTGGACCCGCATCCCGGCCCCGTTGGTGGCGGGCGGCGCCCGGCCGGCCCCTTCCGCCGCTCCCCTGTGACGGCGGAAGGGGCTCAGGCCCTTGCTCGCAGCGCCCGCTCCTCCGCGTCCGCGAGCCAGAAGTACACCGGCGGCAGCCCGAGTTCGATCACCATCAGGACCACCTGGAACCCGTCCGGCCGCCCCTCCATCGCGATGGACAGCACCCGGCTGAGCCCGCCCAGCAGGAAGACCCCGGCCAGCAGCCGCACCGTCACCGCCGGGACCGGTGTCTGCCGTACGGCCCACAGCCAGGCCAGGCCGTACCCGGCGAAGACCGCGCCCATGAACCGGCCGAAGCTGTCGATCGTCGCGCCTGCGTCCCCGGCGCCCGGGATCGCCGCGTTCCCGGCCGCCATGTGGAGCAGCCCGATCGCCACGCACGCGATCCCCATCGTCCACGCGAGTACCCGCAGAGTCCTGGCCATGATCCGGCCACCGCCCCCTCGTGCTTGGTTGACGCGTGTCTACTACGGTAGCGGTCGCTGGTAGACGCGTGTCAAGTAGTCTTCGTGCATGCCGCCCCGCCAGCGCCTCACACCCGCCGACCGCCGCACCCAGCTCCTCGCCGTCGGCGCGCAGCTCTTCGCCGCCCGCCCGTACGAGGACGTGCTGATGGAGGACGTCGCGGAACAGGCGGGCGTGTCCCGCGCGCTGCTCTACCGTCACTTCCCGAGCAAGCGCGACCTCTTCGCGGCCGTTTACCGGCAAGCGGCCGACCAACTGCTCGTCAAGTCCCGTTTCGACCCTGCCGACACCCTGGTCGAGCAGCTCATCGAGGGCATGGACGCCCACCTCGACTACTTCGTCGCCAACCGCAACGCCGTCCTCGCCGGCAATCGCGTCCTCGCCGGCGACCCCGTCGTCCAGACGATCATCACCAGCGAACTCGACACCCTCCGCACCCGCCTGCTGGGCGTTCTTCCCCTCGCCGACGACGCCGCCCGCGAGGCCCTCTCCCAGGTACTCAAGAGCTGGCTGGTCTTCGTCCGAGTGCTCGTCATCGACTGGCTCACCACACAAACCTGCACCCGCACGGAACTCCGCGACGTATGCATCGGCGGCCTCCTCGGCGCCATCCGCCCCCTCCTGCCCACCGACCCCGCACCCGACTGGCCACACTGACCTCTGGCCCCCTGGGGGCGGTCGCGCAGTGGCCTGCCGCGGCGCGATCCAGTCTCCGGCTCCGTGCGCTACCGGGATCCGCGCGAACGGGCTGGAATGGCGGCGGCGGCCCGCCGAGCGGCAGGCGTCCTCGCGCTCGCGCACCGGCCGGGCTGCCGGTGCAACGCATATGAGAGGGTTGCCGCGTGATCAATGACGCACCGTCACCTGAAGTGCCCCGCTGCGGTGTTCTCGGCCCCGATGACCTCATGGACCACTTCGGCTGGCCGCAGTGCGACCTGCCCGCCGGCCACTCCGGGCGCCATCGCGATCAGGGTCGGGACATGAGCTGGGTCGGGGAGGACTGAGGAAGCGGCGGTCGATCGCCGGACGTCCTGCACGAGCGAAACCGGCCCGTCGAGGCGGAGCAACCCCGTCCGGGGGGGCACCGCCCGTCACGCCGAGGCGATCGGCTCCACGCGCGGTGTGGCGATGCGTACGTAGTCGTCCGTGGTCAGGTTCCAGGTCCGGGTCGAAGGAGAACGGAAGGATCGTGCCGCTCGCGCAGCCCGAGAGCCGCTCGGCGGCATCCTGTGGGGCGAAGCCCGCGTAGGTGCCGCCGAGCAGGGTTTTGATGGCGGCCAGGTCGACGCGCTTGTCGCCGGGGCCGGCTGCTTTTCGGTGCAAGGAATGAGCCGGTAGGTCCGCCCCCGGACCACAAAATCGCCATGGGCAGATCAAACGTAGATCACCTACAGTGCCCAGGACCATCAACTCCCCCACAGGAGCAGGGTGTTTCATGGCGATCTCGCGTAGGTCCGTACTCAAGGGCTCGTCGGCCGCGGCCGCCGTCCCGTTCGTCACCGGTGCCGCCGGGGAGGCCGCCGCTTCCCCCTCACCGGCGGAACCGGCGCCCGGGCCGCTGCTGCAGAGCCGGCCGCACCGGCTGGGCGCGCCCGGGGTGCTGGGTGTCCACCTGCAGTTCGGCTCGGACCCGGCCTCGGAGATGACCGTCTCCTGGATCACCCCGCAGTCGGTCCGCCGGCCGCAGGTGCGGCTCGGTTCGCCCGCGGGCGGGCACGGCGGCCGGGTCGTGGACGCCGAAACGCGCACCTACCGGGACGGGCTGTCGAAGGAGGAGGTGTACGTCCACCACGCCCGGATCACCGGCCTGCGCCCCTCGACCACGTACCTGTACGCGGCCGGGCACGACGGCGCGACCCCGGAGACCGGTTCGTTCACCACGGCGCCGCGCGGCCGCGCCGCCTTCACCTTCACCAGCTTCGGCGACCAGGCGACGCCCAACCTGCGCCGCGTCGTCCACCTCCCGGACGGCGTCCCCTCGCCCGTCAACCGCTACCCGCTGTACACCAGCAGCCAGGTCGGCTCACCCGCCTCGGCGGACATCGTCTCCGCCGTCGAGCGGGTCGCCCCGCTGTTCAACCTCGTCAACGGCGACCTGTGCTACGCCGCGATCGCCGGTGCGTGGGGCACGAGCCGGGTGGCGACCTGGGCGGACTGGTTCATCAACAACAGCCGCTCCACCCGGCTGCGCCCGTGGATGCCCTGCGCGGGGAACCACGAGAACGAGCAGGGCAATGGCCCCATCGGCGCCGCCGGTTACCAGACGTACTTCGCGCTGCCCGCCTCGTCCGCCTCCTCCGACGAGGAGACCCGGGGCATGTGGTACGCGTTCACGGTCGGCGCGGTCCGTTTCATCAGCCTCGCCAACGACGACGTGGCGCTCCAGGACGGCGGGGACACCTACATCAGCGGCTACTCCGGCGGCGCCCAGCGCCGCTGGCTGGAGCGGGAGCTCAAGGCCGCGCGGGCGGACCGGGGCATCGACTGGGTCGTGGTGTGCATGCACCAGCCGATGATCTCCAGCCACCGGAGCGCCGGCAGTGATCTGGGGGTGCGCCGGGCCTGGGGCCCGCTGTTCGACGCGTACGGCGTCGACCTGGTGGTCAGCGGGCACGAGCACCACTACGAGCGGTCGCACCCGGTGCGCGGCACCCTGCCCAACGAGGCGCGTACCCCCGTTCCGGTCGCCACCCGCACCGATCTGATCGACACGGGCCGGGGCACCGTCCATATGGTCATCGGGGCGGGCGGCAACATCGCCACGAGCCAGGACGACCTCTTCGACACGCCGCGGGCCCGGGTCCTGGTCGGCCTCAAGGACGACAAGACCTCCTCCGGCCACCGCGAGGCGGTGTGGATCCCCGAGGAGGCGCCCTGGGCGGCCGTCCAGGACCGCAAGTACAACCGCGGCTTCGCGGCCTTCGACGTCGATCCCGGCGACCGCCGCGAGGGCCTGACGCGGATGCGGGTCACCTACTACACGTTCGACGGGCCCCACGGCGATCTGACGCCCGTCGACACCTTCACCCTCCAGCGCCCGCGTTCGGACGCGCGCCACTGAACCGCTTCAGTCACCGGAACCGCCCGCGGCGAGGTGGTGCTGGAGGCTCGCGTGGCGGAACTGGTAGACGGGGCCGACCTGGCGGAGGATGCCCAGCCGGTGGGCGTCGGCGAGGAACGCCTGCAGGCGCAGGGGCAGCCTGCCGCGGGCGGTGAGCAGCAGGCGGGCCACGGTGTAGTGCGGCCAGGCGAAGGCGGTCAGCGCCAGCACGGCACCCATGGCCATCAGTTCCGAGAGTGTCGTCGACACGAGGCGGGGGAGTGAGGGCGTGAGCCCGTCCCGGCCGGTGACGACGCTCATCACCAGGGAGACGTCGTCCGGCAGGTGGAAGAGCAGGGCTCCCGCCACCGCGCTGACCACGGTGATGAGCCGGTCGGCCCGCACCGAGTCGGCCGGGGTCGTGACGTCCAGCCGGGAGGCGGAGGTCCGCACCGACCGGACGACGGCCAGCACGGTGCCGAAGAACAGGCCCGTGAGGATCCCGGTCTCCCATACGGTCACCGGGGGCACGGCCGACGCCGGGCGCCACGGGTCGGCCGGCCGGATACCGGTCAGCACGTACAGCTGGAGGGCCGCGCCCGTCAGCACGGCGGCACCGAGGACGGTCGCCCCGGCGGGCAGCAGGCGGCGCCGCCAGTGCGGCAGGGCCAGCGAGCCGCGGCTCGGCAGCTGGGGCGGGGCCGGCGGGCCGGCCGCGTGGAGCACCAGGAAGAACCCGAGCCCGTACACGCTCAGATGCCTGAGGACCTGGTCGACGGTGACGGCCGTGCCGGCCGGGGTGAGCGTCCGCCGGACCACCACCTGGAACAGGGCGTTGACCAGCGCCCCGCACACGGCCGTCAGGGCCGCCGTGGCGAGCGGGCGGGCCTGCGCGCCGGCCCGGGCGGCCGCCCCGGCCGCCAGGCACTGCATGCAGAAGAGGGCCGCGGCCACCCCGCCGGTGACCAGCACACTGTCCTGGAACGGCCACTGGGGCACGGGATCGACCGCCCGGTGGACCCCATAGCCCAGCAGGGCCGGTACGGCCGCGGCGAGACTCCACAGGGCGGCGCGCGGCACCGTCCGGGCCGGCGCGGGCACCCAGCGGTAGAGCTGCCACCACGCCAGGTCGTGCGTGCCCTGACGGCTCAGCCCGACGGCCAGATGGGTGAGATGGCGCAGGGCGTACGCGGCGGACCACCGCCGCCGACCGCCCGGATCGCGGCGCCGGGCCCGCTCGTACAGACCGGGCACCAGGGCGTCCAGCAGATGCCGCTCGATCGCCGCCACCGTCGGGAAGCGACCGGTGTCGGCCAGCTCGGCCGGGTCCCCGCCGGCGTCCGCGTACACGGTGCGGGCCAGGGTCACCAGCAGGGGCGTGCGCAGCGCCTGCGCGGCGGCTCCCTCCGGACAGTGGTTCACATGCCGGGCCAGACGCTCCCAGCGTTCCTGCGGCGGACCGGGCGGGGCGGCCAGCCGCAGCAGGTCCAGGGCGTCCGCCGCGTCGAGGGGCGCCGGTTCGACGACCGTCGCCCCGGTCAGCACGCCCGCCTCGGCGACGGTGCGGCGGTACGCGGGGGTGCGGCTCGTCAGCACCAGCGGCGCGTGCGCCGGGAGGGAGGTGTTCAGGGCGGCCAGCACCGCCGGCTGGGTGGGCGGGGGCAGTTCGTCGAGCCCGTCCAGCACCGGCAGCACGCGCCCGCCGGCCAGCAGGTCCTCGACGGCGGTGCTCCCGTACGCCTCCGTGTCGGCCAGCGCCGGGTAGCCCGCCGCGATCTGGCGTGCCAGCCAGTCGGGGGCGCTCTGGCGCGACGGGTCGAAGGAGGCGAGCGACAGCAGCACGGGCACCGGTTCGCCGGCAGCACGGTCGCGCAGCAGCGCCAGTGTGAGCAGCACCGCGAGGGTCGTCTTCCCGGAGCCGGCCGGGCCCAGCACCACCAGGCGCCGGTGCGGCGGGCGCAACAGGGTGACGGCCAGGTCGCGCGGGTCGTCCGTCCGGCAGGAGACGGGATCCCCGGTCAGCTGCCGGTGATCGGACACGTCGGGCAGCGCGCAGTCCCACCACAGCACGGGCAGCGGCGCCGGATCGAACAGCTGCCGCAGCACCGCCTCCTCCTCCCACTGCCGGCGCACCAGGTGCGCGAGAATCTCCGTGGCCTCCCCCACCTGCCCCCAGGTGGACCGGCGTTCACGAGGACGGCCGCGCCACGCCCACACCGCGAGCGCACCGCACAGCCCGGAGAGCACCGCCACCGCCGCGCCGGCCCGCTCGGCGGAGGTGAGAGCACCCGGCAGCATCGACGCGGGGACGAGCAGCAGAACCCCGTACAGCAGCCACGTCCCCCTCCACCGCCACCGCATCCCCCGCCCCCGATCTGACCGGCCCGGCCGGTCGTGCCGATACGACGTGCAACCTGCCCCCGCGGGCGGAGGTCACGCCTCCGCGAGGTGCGGCACGGGCCACGGCGCACGGCGCCCCTGCCGCCCGGCTCGGTTCCGGTCGGGCGATTCCCGGGTACGGCTGGGGGAGCGGGCGCCGCAGAGCCCGTTCCTTTCCACGGAGGTGGCGCGGATGACGCAGTTCCCGGGGGCGGTGCCGTCCCCCGCGATGGCGCCGGTGGTCCAGGAGACGTACGGGCCGGCCGATCTCGGGGCCACGCCGTTGTTCGGCGGAGGCTTCATCAACTTCGGTCACTGGCACGGCATCGATCTCGATCGCCTCCCGACCGAGGACGACAGGATCCGCAGCCAGCAGGCCCTCTACCGGCACGTGCTCGCCGCCCTGGCGCCGACCGAGGGGCTGCGTGCCGTGGAGGTGGGCTGCGGGCTGGGGACGGGCTGTGCCGTGGCGCTGGGGGAGTACGGCTTCGCGCAGGTCACCGGCATGGACATCCACCCGCAGCAGCTCGACCGGGCCCGCCGCGCACAGGCGGGACTGCTGGCCGGGCCGGCCGAGCGGCTGCGCTTCGTCCAGGGCGCGGCCGAGAGCATGCCGTTCGGTGACGCCGAGTTCGACCGTCTCTACAGCGTCGAGGCCGCCCAGCACTTCCGCGACCTGGACGCCTTCGCGCGGGAGACCGCCCGCGTCCTGAGGCCTGGCGGCCGCGCCGCCGTCACCAGCTTCTTCGTGCCCGACGCCGACCCGGCCCGGCCCGCACAGCTGGCCGCCCTGCTCGACACCTTCGCCACCGGCCTGGACGTCGCCCACAGCATCCCGGAACTGACAGCCGGCCTCGAACGGTCGGGACTGACCGACATCCGCGTCGTCTCGATCGGCGCGGCGGTGTGGCCCGGCTGGGACCGCTGGCTGTCGACGATGTGGCAGCCGGGGACCTGGCCGCGCAACTTCCTGCGGGCCTACCGCGAGGGCCTGCTCGACTACTTCACGATCACGGCTGCCCGCCCCGCGGCGTGCGCAGGGCCGTGATGAAGCCGGTGCCGGACGGGTTGGCGGTGGGCCTGCCGTAGTGGGCCGCGACCTCGTCCAGCGGGTGGTTGCGGGGGTGCCAGCCGTGTCCGGCGAGCCAGTCGGCGGTGCCTGCGCCCAGACCGCCCTTCCACAGCGAGGTGATGTGGGCGACGGACGGGTCGTCGAGAACCGTTCTGCCGCTGCGCCCCCGTTCCAGGGCGAGCATGCTGCCGGGGGCCGACAGTTCGCCGACGGTGGTGAGCAGGGCGGCCGACTGCTCGGCGGTGAGGTACACCAGCAGGCCCTCGACGAGCCAGGTGGCCGGCCGGGTGGGGTCGAAGCCGGCCTCGCGCAGCCGGTCGGCCCAGGTTGGGGTCAGCAGATCCGCGGGTACGGCGGCGCGCTCGCAGCGCGGCTCGGCGGAACGGGCCGCCAGCACGCGGTGCTTGAAGTCGAGGACCGGCGGCAGGTCGACCTCGTACAGACGGGTCCCCGGTGGCCAGCCGAGCCGGTAGGCGCGGGTGTCCAGGCCGGCCGCGAGCAGGACCACCTGGTCGTGGCCGCTGTGGAGCAGCTGGTCGTCGTAGAAGCGGGTGCGGACGACCGTCTGGAACGCGAGGACGGCGGCCAAGGGGCCGGGGCCGGGCCGCGGGCGTAGCGGTTCTCCGGAGGCGGCCACGAAGGCCGCGGCGTACGGGTCTTCGAACAGGGCGTTCTCGGCGGCGCTCTCCTGGGCGCGGACCCGGGCCACGGCCACGGCCGTCCTCGATACTGCGCTCAGCGGTCGCGAGGTCATGGCTCAGAGTACGCCGGGCCCGCCGCGAGGCCCGCGAGGTAGTCGTCGAGGAGCTCGGTCTGGCGGGCCGGCGGAAACGCCTCGGGGTTGAACAGGGCCTGTACCACCAGGCCCAGGACGAAGGACTGGGCGCCGGCCGCGACGCGGGCCGGGTCCCCGGGGGGCAGCTCGCCGAGCCGCTGGGCCCCGGCGACCAGGTCGCGCAGCTTGTCGCGGCCCCGCGCGTACTTGCCGGCGTAGTCCTCGCTCAGGCCGGGGTCGGCGAGCGCGGTGTCCCAGGAGGAGACCCAGACCCGGTTGCTCACCGTCGCCTCGGGCGTCAGCGGCAGGATGTCGAGCAGGGCGGCCCGCACGGCGGGCAGGCCCTGCTCGGCGACCCGCCGCCGGCGTGCGAGCGTGCGCGATTCGAGCAGGTCGAGGGCGTACGCCACCAGGTCCCGCTTGGCCGGGAAGTAGTGGGTGAGCAGGCCGGTGGTCGCGCCGAGCTCCGTGGCGACGGCGCGCAGGGTCAGACCGCCGAACCCGTGCGCGGCCAGTACCCGCCAGACCGCTTCCGAGACGTCGCGTCGACGGGCTTCGTGATCTCCCTTGGTGCGTGCCATGCTGCTACCGTACATAGTCATAACACTTGTTATGTGAATGGGGTCATCATGTTCTCTCTCCAGCTGCGGAGCAACGCCGGCCTCCGTCCCCTCGAGGCGTGGCACGCCGAGGAGTTCGCCGCCCATCTGGACCGGGCCCGAGAACACATCCGCCCGTGGGTCGGCCCGGCGTTCGTCACCGACGACATCGAAGGGGCCCGGGCCACCCTGCGGCGGTACGCCGAGCGGCAGGCGGCGGACGGTGCCCGCATCTACGGC
Organism: Streptomyces sp. NPDC049577; assembly: GCF_040675635.1. Lineage (NCBI taxonomy): Bacteria > Bacillati > Actinomycetota > Actinomycetes > Kitasatosporales > Streptomycetaceae > Streptomyces > Streptomyces sp. NPDC049577. The sequence goes on along the minus strand of NZ_JBFAPH010000141.1, from coordinate 3,509 downwards.
ATCTGGCTCGACGAGACGCTGGTCGGCGGCGTGATGTTCGTGGACTTCGACGCCGCCCTGGGTTCCTGTGAGATCGGCTGCTGGCTGGAACCGGCCGCCGAGGGCCACGGCCTGGTCACCGAGGCGTGCGGTGCCCTGCTGGACTGGGCGTTCGCCACCCGGGGGCTGCACCGCGCCGAATGGCACTGCCGGGCCGACAACGAGCGGAGCTCCGCCGTGGCTCAGCGGCTCGGGATGACGCTCGAGGGCGTACGGCGCGAGGCGTGGCCCTACGGCGGCGCCCGTCACGACAAGCAGATCTGGGCGGTCCTCGCCCCTGAGTGGAGCGCCCGCCGGTAGGGCGGATGTCTGCTTATGTGACCTATTCGTGCCACGGATAGCCGATTTGTCGGTGGGCAGCCTGATGACATGATGAGCCTTCGCAGAGCCGTCTCGGCTCTCTTCGTCACGGGCCTGGCCCTCGCCGCGCCCGCCACCGCAGCCGCCGACGCAAGAGCGGCCGGCCCCGCGCCCACGGCGCGACACCAGTGCTACACCGTCGAGCAGGCCCGCACCGAACTCGCCCGCCGGGCCGCCGAGCCGGGCCACCGGGGCCGCGCCATGGTGCCGGTGTGCTCCTCGACCGGGGCCACGCAGTGCGACCCCGGTTCGCACACCCTCTTCTGCCAGTACATGTGCCAGGAGTGCGACGGGCTCGTGTGTTCCCAGCCGTACTTCCAGTGGGTGGCCTGCGGAAGCTGCTGACGCGGCGAGGGGGGAGAGGAAAAGTGACGACTTCGACGAGGATGACGGGCCGGTTCCGCGGAACCGTGCTGACGATCGCCTCGGCGCTCACGCTGCTGGTCGCGCTGCCGACCAGCGCGCAGGGAGCGACCGGCTCGTACACGTACGTGACACAGGCCGGACAGGCCATCTCGGGCCGCGACCCGCAGAGCGACATCTGCCTGCAGATTCCGGGCGGCGCGGTGAGATTCTCGAACGACACCACCGACACGGCGTTCCTGTACGCGGACTCCTCCTGCGGCGGCGGATGGGCCCTCGTGGGCGTCGGCGCCACGTGGGACTGGCAGGGCGTGCCGGCACTCGGCGTGCGCTTCGGTTCCACCACCGTGGCGGCCCCGGCGGGAGGGACACACCCCTGACCGCGCCGAGCGACCGATGAGTGGGGGGGCTTCGCGCGGGCAAGCGCGAAGCCCCCCCGGCCCCCCTGAGGTCACGCCTTGCGCAACCGGTCGATGATGCCGTTGATGTCGTCGATGAACGCCTGCGGCCGGATGATGTGCCCGCCCGGCTCCTCGCGCCACTCGTGCGGGATGCCGGCCTGGTCGAGGAGGGCGCGGAAGTCCCGCTGACCGCCCAGCACCTCGGTCTCGTTGAACGAGTCGAAGGGGTTGGTCCGGTCCGGGCTGGTGCCGGCGACCAGGAAGATCCGCTTGTTGCGGTAACTCTCGATGCGCTCGACCGGGTTGTCGGCGCTGACCCTGGCCTGGTCCCAGAACGGCACGCCGTAGACCGAACCGCCGCCCAGGTCCCGGACCGCGGAGGACACGTTGGCCCAGTGGACGACCAGGCCGCCGTTGCGGCGCAGGCTGGCCGGCCCGGAATGGGCGCTCACCGAGGCGAAGTGGCCCCAGTACTTGGCCGCGTACTTCAGCGCGCCGAAGCCGCCCATCGAGAATCCGGAGACGGCACGGCCGTCGTACTCGGCGTAGGTCCGGAAGTTCGCGTCGATCCAGGGGATCAGCTGGGCGATGTGGAAGTTCTCCCAGTTCCGGGGCCCCACGTTGGAGCTGACCGGATTGGAGTACCAGCCCGCCTGGCCGCCGTCGGGCATCACGACGATGATCGGCTTGCCGGCCGTCCACTCGCGGACGCCCTGGTGGTCGAACTCGATGAAGTCCTGCAGACCGCCGTGGAGCAGGTAGAGGACCGGGTAGGTGCGTCCGCTGACGTGGTAGTCGTCGGGGAGCAGGACGTTGACCCCGGGGCCGGGGTTCCAGCCGATCTCGGCGGTCTGGAACCGGTAGTACCACATGCGGGGGTCGCTCTCGTTGCGATCCACGATGTGCAGCCCGAAGCCGTCGTCGGCCGCACGGGCCGCCGTCGCCGTCGCGACGACGCCACCGGCTCCGAGCGCCATCGCCGCGGAGATCCCGCCCACGGCTTTGAGGACGCCTCTGCGGGTGGGGCGGTGCTCGCTCAACATGACCTCCTGTGTGTGGGATGGGGGAGCCGGGTCAGGACCAGCTCTGGTTCGGGCTGCTGTCGCACGCCCACGTGCGGAACCCGGAGCCGTCGCTGTCCTCGAGGCAGCGACCGGTGACCTGGCCCTGGAAACGGACGGTGCCGTCGTTCCAGACCTTGATCCACCAGCTCTGCTCCGGGCTCGAATTGCAGATCACGGTGCGCAGACCGTTGTCGGTGTCCTCGATGCAGCGGCCCGTGTTGATGTTCCGCAACTGGCGCGTGCCGTCGTTCCAGACGTGCACGTTCCACTTCTGCGGACCCGAGCCGTTGCACGACCAGGTGCGGAACCCGCCGTTGGTGGTGTCGTCCATGCACCGGCCCGTGGCCTGGTTGCGGAAGGTCTGTATCGCATCGGTGGCGCCCGCGGGGGAGTTGCGTACGGAGAGGGTGCCGTTCCCGTCGGCCAGGGCGCTCGGCGCCACCGCCAGGGAGGTGAGGGACAGTGCCGCGCCGAGCAGCAGAGCGCGTGTCCTGCGCATGGTTCGCCGGTTCCTTTCGGGTGTGGTGCCGGTGGTGAACGTTTCGCCGAGCGGGGTCAGCCGCACTGTCTGCGGACGTTGCCCGTCTCGTCGCCCTTGAGATAGATCGCGCTGATGTAGCCCACCCCGCCCGCGCGCAGGGGAAGCTCCACCCACTTGTCGTTGGAGTAGCCCCCGTCCTCGACGCGGTCTCCCGTGACCCAGCAGTTCGCGGGGTAGGTCTCGTTCGCCCCGACCGTGCTGACCACGCCGCAGCGCGTCGACGCGCAGGACCGCACGTTGGCCGCCGTCCAGGCGGTCACCGTGGTGCGCCCGTCGCCGCCGCCCGGGGTGCAGGGCAGGCCGACACCGCGTTCCGCCAGGTACGGCGCGGGGTCGATGCCATGGACCTGGGTGGAGGTGCCCACCCGCACCCGCAGATGGAGGTGGACGCCCGTGGAGTCGCCCTCGCTGCCCATCAGGGCGATGCGCTGGCCGGCCGAGACCCGGTCGCCGACGGCGACGTCCCGCTGGTACATGTGCCCGTACTCGGTCACCGTCCCGTCGGGGTGCAGGATGCGGATCCACTGGCCGTAGCCCTGCGCGGGTCCGGAGGCGATCACCTCGCCGTCGCCGACGGCGTGGATCGGGGTGCCGAGGGAGTTGGCGATGTCCACGCCGTCGTGGGTGTCGCTGTACCACTGGGTGATGACGCCGTCGGCCGGGCACGACGCGGCGAAACCCGCCGCCCGGGCGGACGCGGCGGGCCGCACGGCGAGTGGCGCTGCGGACTGCGCGGCGGAC